>DATAGL010000642.1:0-1828 GCA_036263755.1 Chitinophagaceae bacterium
TTACCTCCATACCTAGACCTCTATGGAATTGCTTTCCCTGACCCAGCTGATCGGCCGTTTTCATCCCCTGATCGTACACCTGCCCATCGGCATCCTGCTGCTGGCCCTCCTGCTCCAGTGGCTTTCCCGCAAAGAGCAGTATGCCCTGGCACCCGGCGCCCTGAAGGTGATCTGGGGACTGGGCATATTATCGGCCCTGCTCGCCTGTATCACGGGCTTCCTGCTGTCCGGCGAAGGCGGGTACGAGGAAGGAACGGTGGGCCTGCATATGTGGATGGGGATCGGCACCACTGCGGTTGCGCTCCTGGTAGCGGCAAAAGTTTTCAGCCGCCGGCTTGATACCGGATTCAAAGTGGCCTGCGGGGTACTGGTCCTGCTGATTGCGGCCACCGGTCATTTCGGAGGCTCGTTGACCCATGGCGAAGATTACCTTACCGCGGCCTTGCAGGACCCGAAAGAAGAAGGTCCTGCTGCCATCCGCCCGATCGCCAATGTGCAGGAGGCAAAGCTGTATGCCGACATCGTTCACCCGATCCTGGAAACCCGGTGCATCAGCTGCCATGGCCCTGAAAAGCAGAAAGGAAAGCTGCGGCTCGACAGCCCGGAGGCGCTGCTGAAAGGGGGGAAGGGCGGTCCCGCCATTGTTGCCGGCAATCCCGACGGAAGCGAACTCCTGAAACGCATTCTCCTGCCGGAGGAAGACGAGGACCATATGCCCCCGAAGAAAAAGCCCCAGCTCACCGAAAAGCAGGTGGCCCTGCTGCATTGGTGGATCGAAAAGGGAGCCCCTTTTGATCTTCCGGTCCGGCAGGTGGAGCAGCCGGAAAAGGTAAAGCCGCTGCTGGCTTCCCTGCAGGAGGAAGCTCCGCGGAAACCGGATGACTTCTGGCCCCAGGGAGCCGTGCCTGCCGCCGATGCGGCGGCCATGCAGGCCCTGCGCGCCAAAGGCGTACTGGTCATGCCGATCGCCAAAGGCAGCAACTACCTGACGGTGAACTTTATCAACGCCTCTCAAGTCACACAAAAGGAACTGGCGCTGCTTCCTGCACTGGCCCAACAGCTGGTGGAACTGAAGCTGAATAATGTTCCGGTAGGCGATGAAGCGCTTCCGTTCATCGGCCAATGCCACCGGTTACGGATGCTGCAGCTGCGCGGCACGAAGGTTACCGATAAAGGGCTTCCGGCCCTCAATGCACTTATTGAGCTTAAATCGCTGCACCTGGTAGGAACGGCTGTCACCGCCCGCGGTCTGCTGCAGCTGACCGGGCTGAAAAGCCTGCGTGCCTTATACCTGTACCGGACCGGCGCGGGCCGGCAGGACTGGTCCGGGATCAAGGCCCGCTTCCCCAATGCGCTGATCGATACGGGCGGGTATGCGGTGCCCACGCTTCCCGGCGATACCACCGTACTGAAATCAGCCGTGCAGTAGCCCCAAGTATTTGGCTGCAGGAAGTTATTTGCGCCGGTAAACCGTTTCGGTGGCTTTTGTTTCCTCACCCTCCGGCGACTGGTTGTAGGCCGTGATCACCAGCTCGTTTTCATGGGGCTGATGGATCTCGGTACGCCAGCCCCACAGTTGCGGATCTTCTGCGGAAGCCGCATAGGCACCCTGTACGTCGAACCCGGGGGCTCCCTTTTTCCCTTCCGATAACATGATGCCGGTGCCCATATGGAAGGTGTCCATCCAGGCGCACTGGAAGGTGCCCGATTTCAGGTGGAAGCCATAGATCGCGATGCCTTCGAAGGGTTTGCCCTGGAAGCTTCCCTTGTATTCATGCTGAACGAACCGCCCGTCGAACAGGGGCCGGACCGTTCCGGTCATCGGGGA
>DATAGL010000643.1:0-3454 GCA_036263755.1 Chitinophagaceae bacterium
GGGTGGCCCCGATGGTGGCTGCGGTCAGTCCGCCTTTTACGTTGGCATACGAGCCCCGCACCTTCAGGAACGAAACCGCATGCGGCAGGCGCAGGTAATCGCTCAGCACCGTGCTCAATGAGGTGGACGGATAAAAGAACGTACGGTTGTCGGAGGGCAGCGTGGAAAGCTTGTCCACGCGGCCGGTAAGCGAAATGTTGGCATATTTGCTGAAGCCGATGTCGGCGTAGCCGTAGGCGCTCAGTACCAGCATGTCGCTCTTGAAGGAAGTAGCGCGCAGGGGGTTCCGGGAATTGGCGAACGTGTAGAGACCGGGCACGTTGAGGTAGTCGGTGGTCACGAAAGAGGAGTTGTACCGGAAGTTGCGGGCATTGGCACCGGCCGAGGCCCGCAGGCTGAAGAAGTTCGTCAGCTTGTCGTGAGCATAGGTCAGCAATACGTCGGTATTGTTCTCATAGAGATTACGCCGGTCTTCCCGATAATCGCCCTTGCCTTCCTCGCGGCCGTAGGGATGCGCGGAGTACGGCATTTTTTCGTTGCGGAACAGGCCGTAGGTTGTTACCTGCGACCGCAGGAAGAGGTCCCAGTGTTTACTGAACTTGTACGACAGCTTCATGTTGCCGTTGACATCGGTCTTCTGGTGGCCGCGCAGCCACTCATATACCATAAAGTACGGGTTGTGGTAGCGCTGGTATTCGGCATAGATGCTTTGCACGCCTTCCTTTCCGGGCTGCCAGTAGTTGCGCATGGCATCTACGTCCCAGTCGGCGCCGCCCCAGAGGATCATATTGTAGATCAGGCTGTTCGGACCATAGTTCACATCAGGGAAGTTCGGTGAGCTCTGGCGGTTGTAGTTGATATAGGATTCCAGCCGCAGCTTGTCGGTAAAGTTGTAGCCGCCCGAGATGTTGAAATTGGAGATATTAAGCTTCATGTTCGGCACGATGGCCTTCTGGTAGGTATGCGTCAGCGAGAAGCGGAGGTCGTACCGGTCGGTGCGGGCCGAAACGGCGAGGTTGTTGGTCGAAAGCAGCCCGGGCTCGAGGAACCGCTTCAGGTTGTTGCGGCCCCGGGCCGTCCAGGGTGTGCCCTGGCGGACGCCCGTGACCGGGTCTACCGGGCTGTCGTATTGCGGAATAAGCTGGCCTTCGAATTTAGGCCCCCACACGTCGTAGTCGCCGTCGTTGGTGCCGCCGCCCTTGCCGTCCACGAAGGCATATTTGCCGTGGTCGCCGGGACCGTATTCATCCTGCACTTTGGGTATGGCGTTGAAGCCGTGATCCACCATCACCGAAGAATTGAACTCGATGGCAAAGCCGCGCTTGTCGCGGGCGCCCCGCTTGGTGGTGATCATGATGGCCCCGTTGATGCCGCGCGAACCATACAACGCCGAGGCGGTAGCTCCTTTCAGTACCGTATAGGATTCAACGTCATCGGGATTGATGTTCCAGGTATCGGAGTTCACGGGCACGCCATCGACAACAAACAGGGAAATGCCCCGGCCGCGCAGGACCAGCTGCGGACCCTGCATCATTTCCGCCGAGGCACCGACGGTCAGGCCGGCCACCTTTCCCACCAGCCCGTTCACCGGGTTGGGTTCGCGGGCTTTGATCAGGTCGGCGCCCTTCACTTCCTGAACGGAATAGCCGATTTTCTTGGCTTCCTTGCGTACGCCCAGGGCCGTTACCACCACATCGCCCAGCTGCCGGGCCTGCGCCGCCAGTGAAAGTGTAATGGTATTGCCGGAAACGGCAGCCAGCTTTTGTTCATAACCTACAGACGTTATAATCAGCTGATCACCTTCGGATGCCTGGATGACAAAAGTGCCGTCAGCCCCCGTAACGGCAGAAATGCGTTTACCCTTTACCGTTACCGAGGCCCCGCTCAGGGGCTCACCGGTGGCGCTGTCGGAAAGACGGCCACGGACTTCGCCGGACTGGGCCTGAGCGGAAGCCCAACTGAAAAACAGGAAAGTGGTGAGGAAAAGCAGTAGTGTACCTGTACGCAGCTTCATATGCTTAGTTTGTGGTTTCTGGAACCAAAGCTATCGGGGCTGTGTTACGGCGATGTATCGGGAAGATTACCCTAAGGTTAACGAATGCTAAACGGAATGTAAACAACAGGGCAAATTGTTTAGTGCAGCTAAACCAGCTCCTCTGTCGCATGAAAGAAATAAGCGATCAGCAGCACCGCTTTCCCCGTACCGTTGTTTTCCAGGTGGTGCAGCTGCCGGCCGTCAAAATAAAGCGCGTCACCCGCTTCGAGCTGCAGGCGCTCCTCCCCGATCCCGTAGCGGATGGCTCCCTCCAGCAGGTATTTGAATTCCCAGGCGTCGGTACGGACCGGCGTACGGTGTGCGCCGGGGACAACGGTAAGCTGGACAAAATCGATCTGGTGCGTGCCGGCCCGCGTGGTAAAAAGGCGCTGGTAATAAAACCCGGGCGTCGCTTCCTTTTCAAAGGGCTCGCCCCCGTTTTTTTTGCAGAGGAGATAAGAAGTGGGTTTGGCGGATATTCCCGAGAAGAACTGGGAAAAATCCAGCTGGAGCGCATGGATCAGCTGTGTCAGCACCGGCAGGGAAGGAAGGGTGCGCCCGTTTTCGATCTGCGAGACCAGGCCTTTGGAAACGCCGGCCCGCCCGGCCAGGTCCTGGAGGGTCATTTGCCGTTCCTTCCGGAGGCTGCGCAACCGGCTGCAGATCTGGTTAACGGGATCGTTGGGCATGGTTCAGGGCTTCAGGGGTTGCGTGGCTCCGATCCATACCGGTACGGAATTGTGCGGACCTTCCAGCACGATTTTAAAAAGAGGCGTTGTGTCCTCCAACCGAAGCACTCCTCGCCCGGCCGCAAGGGGAAAAGTTCCCAGCAGCCGGTAGGTATCGGTTCCGCCCGAACGAAACTGGTTTGCGGCCGCGCCCCAGACCTGTACGGTGCCGGCGCTGTCCCAAACCTGCCAGGTCACCTCCAGCTGCCCGTCTTTCCGGGCTGCGGTTGGTCGGGCCAGGGAAAGGGGGCCGACCAAGGGAACACCTTCTCCTTCCCGGCGTACGGGTTCCGGTAACCGGATGCCCAAGTGCCGGGCCAGGGTGGGATAAATGTCCACGATGGCGGGCGTACCCGTCAAAAAGTACCGGTTCATTTCTTTCCTGTTTGTCAGGATCCAGGTTTCCCGCTCACGGCGGCTTTGCCGGCCGTGGTGTTTCCCGGTGAGGCTGTCGCGCCCGTGGTCCGTGGTTACCACCAGCAGCCAGTCTTCCCCGAAGCGCCTGCGGCGGTCCTTCAGCACGGAATCGATGCGGGCCAGCTGCCGGTCGAAGAGGCGGACCGCCTCTTCCAGCTGCGGGCTGTCGCCGTACCGGTGGCCCATGTCATCGGTGTATTCCAGGTAGATCCAGGATAGGTCGGGTGCGTCGGTACCGAGCACCTGCACGGCATCGGTTACTACCTGCTCGTCG
>DATAGL010000644.1:0-2294 GCA_036263755.1 Chitinophagaceae bacterium
CTTCCTGGCGGGACACGGTCCGCTGGTCCCTGCCTCCTGTGGGTGCTGGTCTGTTTGTTGCTTCCCGGAAGGCCATATGAGCATCAAGCACACGATCCTTTATGCCGACGATGACTTTGCCGACTTCGACGTCCTGAGGGCGGCCTTCGAGCAGGTGCGCCCCGACATTCAGCTCATCCATGCCACCGATGGGTGGGCGGCCCTTTATTACCTGCAGACGTTGAAGCTGACTTCCCTGTACCCGGGCCTGATCGTGCTCGACCTGAATATGGAAGGCATCGGCGGTAAGGAGACGGTGAGCATTCTGAAATCCAACCACAAATACCGCGGCATCCCGGTAGTGCTGTTCACCGGCTCAAAAGCAGTAGCCGACCGCGACTTTTGCCTCGGCCACGGGTTACAGCTGGTGCAGAAACCGGCTACATTTGACGACCTGAAAGAAACCGCGCATATGCTGGCTACCTTCTGCGACCTGAAAGTGATAGCAGGATGGTGAACTTTTCGTTTGTGGCTGGCCGTTCCGCATCCTGCAGCCTGCTGCGGTTGAGCTCATCTGCGCTGATGAAGACGTACCTGCAAGCGCAAATCTTACGATAAGCTGAAGTTTATTTTTTCGGAAACGGGGCTGTCTCCGTTTAGCGGCCGGTCCGCTTCTGTAACTCTGGGGGCTCCTCCGATACTAAAACTGGATCCGGAACTTTCCGGCGGTTACCGGATGAACCTTACCGTCCGGGGTGAGCGCCGAACCGCTGAACGTACCGGTAGCCGTACGGGTGGCATGCAGGTAATTGTCGATCCAGACGGTAATGCGGTGCTGGTTGTTGGAGCTGAGGAAGTCGTTGTTGGTGGTATTGTCGTAATAAGAAAGAAAGGCACTGGCGGCCGGTAACCCGGAACGATCCTGCGTAAAGAAGGGTTCGTTGAAGTAGGCGGTGATGATCAGCCCGCTGTCAGACGAACAGGAAGAAGGTCCGAAAAAGGTAAAGGCATTTTTCTCAATGCTCATCACGGCACGGGTCACGGGGCCGCAGGCAGCGATGCCTTCCAGGCGGAAACCCCAGGTGGCCGGATCCGATCCAGCCGCATCGGTACAGGCGGCACAAACACCGATCAGCGGAGCCGGAGGCAGGGGTTCTGTCGTTACGCCCGTATCCACCGGGGCAACCGTTGACGGGCCGCCTTCATAGCTGTACTCTTTGCGGCAACCCGCCGACAGGAGCAAAAGACTTATAGCGAGGAAACGGAACAAAGGGGAGGTTTCCTATAAAGTTAGGAAATCCGGGCTTGCGTTGCGGTTTCCGGTTGGCGGAATTTGGTTTCGCGCAGAGGGAAGGAGAAAAGGAGCAAAGGAGTTTTTTCTCTGCGTCCCCCTTCTCTCCTTCCCTCTGCGAGGAACCTTGCAACTGATTAGGACAGCCCTCAGGCCGGTAAAGCGACGCCCAATCAAACCACAAACTATTTCCCTGCCCGGTAATAATCAAGGATGCGCGCGCGCAGTACATAGTCATATTGCGCCGCCACGAGGTTTACCTGAGCGCGGTCCAGGTTATTCTTTGCGATCAGGTAGTCTACAGAGGTACCCGCACCTGCATTGTACCGTACCTCGGCAGCGCGGAACGATGCGCCATAGGCAGCTACCTGCTCCTGCAACGCCTTGTAACGGTCCCAGGCCGCTGTCATGTTCACATGGGCCAGCTCTACCTGCTGGCGCAGGCGCACCTTTGTATTCTCGGCTATCAGCTCCGTATTCTTCAGGTTGATCTGAGCGAGGCGGATATTGTTGCGGGCCAGGCCGGCATTGAACAGGGGAATGCGCACTCCAAGGTTGATCGAGGTAAAAATATTATTGCTCAGCTGACTGCCGTAAATGATTTTCTCCGACTGGGTCTTCCGCTGCGGCGCGAATACCGGCACCTGTGTTCCGTTGACGTCCACATACATACCGGTGGGACCGTTTTCCGTACCCAGTATGATCTCGCGGGTGGCGGCAGAGGAATAGTTCGTGTTCACGTTTCCGCTCAGCACGATCGAAGGTGCCCGGAGACCGCGTGCGGCCAGTACGCCGGCTTCTGCGCTCTTTCTCCGCAGGTCGACGGCTTTTACAAGGGCCAGCTGTTCCAGCGACTGCTGGAACACCTCTGCAGCTGAAGCCCCATAGGGCGCAGGCAGCACATCGGCCGATGCCCGGTCAAGCTGCAGGCCCGCTTCATAGGGAAGGTTCATCAGCTGCATCAGGCTCAGCTTGGCCGACTCTACTGCCGAGCGCCCGCTGATCACGGACAACTCATCATTCA
>DATAGL010000645.1:0-2572 GCA_036263755.1 Chitinophagaceae bacterium
CGGCGGCCACTTCTGCCCGGGCAGCGGGCTTTTTATTATTCACCAGCATCCATTTGGCCGTTTCATAATATGCGGTGGTCACGCCGGTCATCACCTTTTTGATCGAATCCTGCTGGGCTGTGGTAAAACGGGCACCGGGCAGCAGGTGGAGCTCCTCGCGCTGGAAGTTCATGTTCTTGGTGAAATAAAACTGGTCGGTCACCAGGCCGATCTGGCCTTCGTCATGGTAAATGATGAATGCACCGTTCTGCCCGCCGTCCTTGCGGAGCAGGTCGCGGCCCAGCGTGGTATTGGTATAGGGCTGGCGGGCGAGGCCGGCTACGGTAGGCAGTACATCGATCTGGGAAACCACTTCGGTGCGTTTTTGCGGGGCGATCAGGCCCGGCGCATAAAACAGCAGGGGCACGTGTTCTTCCGTAAGCCGCTCATTGGTCCAGACTTCCGGGTAGAGGGCCCGGGCATTGCCGGAAACGCCATGGTCGCCTACAAACACGAAGATGGTATTGCTGAAATACGCTTCCTTGCGGGCCGCTTCCATGAACTGCTCAAAGCAGTAATCGGCATACCGGAAGGAATTGTATTCGTCCACCGACTCAAAGCCGTATTTTTTTAGGGTATCCAGGGGCACCGATTTGCGGACAAAGTCGGAATCGGAAGGCGGGATCATAAACGGGCGGTGGTTGTCGGCGGTCTGCACGATCGCAAAAAAGGGATCCTGCTGCCGCGCAAACAGCTCATTGGCTTCCAGGAACAGGTCCTTGTCGGAAATACCCCAGACGTTCACGGGCTTCGACTTGAACTTTCCTTCCGTGACCATTTCCACCCCGTCGATGCTGCGGATCAGGCCTTCGAAATTATTAAAGGAGGGACTGCCGCCCAGCAGGTAATACTTGCGGTAACCTTCAAAATTATTGATGATGGTATGCTGGTTCAGGGCCAGCGGGTTGCGGGTGGAGAACTTGGAAAGCTGTACGTCGGGAATGCCGGTCACCGTGGCAAACAGCCCGCGGGCCGTAGAAAAATGCGGTGTAAAGCAGCGTTCGAAGAACAGGCCGCTGTCGGCCATCGACTGAAAATACGGGGTCGTGTTCAGCGGGTTGCCGCTCATGCTGCTTTTGTACATGCTGAACGATTCGCACATCACCAGTACCACGTTGGGCCGGCGTCCGGGTACGGCCGGGGCTGCTGCGAACGATCTGCGGTAATCCCCTCCCCGCTCCTGCAGCCCCATCCATTGGGCCATGACCGGGAAATGCTGGCGCGCTTCCGCCTCGTTGAACTGGGGCTTCCGGAATTTCAGCGTGGTAAAAAAGTTCTGCAGGGGGTTCAGGGCGAGGTACGAGCGGAACGAATCCTGCAGCGCGAATGCGTTTTTCCAGCGAAGCGGCTGCAGGCCCAGGCTGCCATAGGTCAGCAGGCCCAGCACGAACAGCCCGCCCAAAATCCATTTCCGGCGGTAGGGAATCCCTTTGCCGTCGGTGCGGGAGATCACGTAAAAATGGGTTTTGCGGAACATCCAGCGCAGCAGGGCTACCGCTACCAGGAGGGCCGCCACCATCCAGAACAGGGGGTACGACTGCCAGAGCATGGTCACGGAAATCAGCGGATCCTCCACGAAATTGAGGGCGCTGGCATTGAGCCGCGTCTTATTATAGGCAAAACAGCCGAAATCGGCCGCAAAGAAGAAAATGACAAAAAAGGTGACCACGGCCAGGTACCAGGTCCAGATCTTTTTATTGCGGGCGGAATAGAAAGGTGAAAGTTCCGGCAGCAGGGAAGCCACCAGGATGGGCAGCAGCAGCAGGCTGATCCAGCGCAGGTCGAACCGCAAGCCCAGCAGGAAGGAAGGCAGGATCGCTTCCGCCGTTTGCGTGCCGGGATTGAAGGCAATGAAGGTCGCCAGCCGGAAGCTGGTGAACATCAGCAGGTAAATGAACAGCAGGTTGATTACCCAAAGCATGGTTTTGGGTAGTCCCAATCGGATCAGCATGGTTACAATAATGGGGTTACACGGTCAGTATACGTACAAAAAAAATACATTTTCGCCCTCGTTGCAATACTCTTCGATAAAAGGCCGGTTCCTGTGGGGCAAATGGGTATTACAGCGGTTGAAGGGCACCGCCCGTGGCAGCAAGCCTCTCTTCCCCTACCTTTGCGGCATGGAGGATGGCTTTTTGTCGGTCTCCCTCTGGCAGCACCTGAACCAGTGGGACCAATGGCTTTTTTCAAAACTGAACGGACAGTGGACCAACCCTGTTTTTGATTTCATCCTGCCTTATTTCCGGGACTCTGTTTTCTGGGGCCCTTTTTACCTTTTCCTGCTGACCTTCATCCCGCTGAATTACGGCCGTAAAGGCTGGTGGTGGACCCTTGCCTTCCTGTGCACGGTGGCCATAGCCGATATGGTCAGCAGCCGGATCTTCAAGGAAGCCTTTGAGCGGCTACGCCCCTGCCAGGATCCCGTGTTTATGGACAGTGTGCGGTTGTTGCTGAAACAATGCTCGGGCTCCTATTCGTTCACTTCCTCCCATGCGGCCAATCATTTCGGGATCTCCACCTACCTGGCGCGGAC
>DATAGL010000646.1:0-2488 GCA_036263755.1 Chitinophagaceae bacterium
GGGTATCTTTTTCCCTGCGCTGCCCTTCGTAATAGCGCAGGGCTTCCCGGTAAAAGGGCCGGATGCGCTGGCCGCTGTACCGGCGCACGGCCTGGGAAAAGGGGAAAATGAGTCCCCGGAATGCTGCCGCGTCGCGCGTTACTTTTGGCCAGAAGGTGTTTCCGTACCGCAGGTTTCCATAATTGACCATGAAGTAGCCGAACTGGTAATGGTTCGGTACATAATCCTTGTACGACCCGTTCAGCAGTTTCATGACCCGGTAATGCCGCCCTGCCTGCCAGAGGCTGTTGTAGCCGTTGAGAAACAGCGGCATGCGGCCCCTGCCCTGCGGGGTGAGCACGGTTTCGGCATGAACGGCATCGCCCTCGAAAAACCAGGCAGGCACGGCGGCCCCGTTGGCCACGGCCTGTCCTTCCTGGCCCAGCAGGTAATAGGCCACGCGGCTGAGCCCCACCCGGAACTGGTTGTACTGGTGCACGTGACGGTATTCATGGATGGCAAGCTGCTCGCTCCAGGGCAAAGCGCCGAATTCAAAGATGTTGGAACCGGGAATGAGGTAAAACTCGCTGCGGAAAGGCGCCAGCGCCACATAGCCGTTGGCCAGGGTGGTGCGGCTGTGGAGGACTACTGGTACTTTACGCAGGGCAGCGCCCAGGTGGTTTGAGGTATCCGCCGCCATACGGTGGATGAGCGTGGACACCCGGCGGCCGGCAGCCCCGCTGGCCGCATCAAAAATGACCCGGGCCGTGTCGGTGTGGATCTGTTTCCACCGGGTGGAAGGCGGAAAGCCGCCGAACTGCTGGGCGGATGCCCCGAAAGAAAGCAACAAAGCCAGGCTGAAAATCAGTTTGCGCATCATCGTATGGAAAATTAATGCATAAAAAGCATGCCCTGAGCCGGGCGCTGCCGAGTTGAGCCTTTGCGGCGGAAGGACAGCCCGGGATGGAACAGGCTGCGGGGACAAAGATCGTCCGAAGTATAAATCAGGGTAAAGGCAGCAGCATAAACAGTTACTTATTAATCATTTAATCCAAATCCTGCGCATCCTTTCAAAATCAGGCCAATCCGCGGTTTGCGGTTGCAGCCTAAAAATATACCTTTGCGCCACATAAAAAGTAACCGAATGTCAACAGTGACGAAATCTAACATCGACTTCAGCCTGCAATATAAAGTGGCTGACATCAGCCTGGCCGAGTGGGGACGCAAGGAAATCCGCCTCGCCGAGGCAGAAATGCCCGGCCTGATGGCCCTGCGCGCAGAATACGGACCGAGCCAGCCCCTGAAGGGTGCCCGCATCGCCGGCTGCCTGCACATGACGATCCAGACGGCCGTGCTCATTGAAACCCTGGTGGCCCTGGGCGCCGAGGTGAAGTGGAGCTCCTGCAATATCTTCTCGACCCAGGACCAGGCCGCTGCCGCCATTGCCGCCGCCGGAATCGGGGTATACGCCTGGAAAGGCCAGACCATTGAAGAGGCCGACTGGTGCATCGAGCAGACGCTGTTCTTCGGTTCCGCCGACCGCCCCCTGAACATGATCCTGGACGATGGCGGTGACCTGACCAATATGGTTTTCGACAAATACCCCGAGCTGGTACAGCACGTGAAGGGCCTCTCCGAAGAAACCACTACCGGCGTACACCGCCTGTACGAGCGTATGGCCAAAGGCACCCTGCCCATCCCGGCCATCAACGTGAACGACTCTGTGACCAAATCGAAGTTTGACAATAAATACGGCTGTAAGGAATCGCTGGTGGATGCCATCCGCCGCGCTACCGATGTGATGATGGCCGGCAAGGTAGCCGTTGTCGGCGGCTACGGCGACGTAGGTAAAGGATCAGCCGCTTCCCTGGCCGGCTCCGGCTGCCGCGTGATCGTGACCGAGATCGACCCGATTTGCGCCCTGCAGGCTGCCATGGACGGTTTTGAGGTAAAGAAGATGATCGATGCCGTGAAAGAAGCGGACATTGTTGTAACGGCTTCCGGCTGCCGCGACCTGATCACCGGCGAGCACTTCAAGCTGATGAAGGACAAGGCCATCGTGTGCAACATCGGTCACTTCGATATCGAGATCGACGTAGCCTGGCTGAACACGAACTACGGTCATACCAAAGACACCATCAAGCCGCAGGTGGACATCTATAATGTAGACGGCAAGGACATCATCCTGCTGGCCGAAGGCCGGCTGGTGAACCTGGGCTGTGCTACAGGCCACCCTTCTTTTGTAATGAGCAACTCCTTTACGAACCAGACCCTGGCCCAGCTGGAGCTGTGGACCAACGGCGACCAGTACGAAAACAAAGTATACGTACTGCCGAAGCACCTGGATGAGAAAGTAGCCCGCCTGCACCTGGCCAAGATCGGCGTGACGCTCGACGAGCTGACCCCCGCACAGGCCGAGTACCTCGGCATTGCGAAGGAAGGTCCGTTCAAGCCGGAGCACTACCGTTATTAAGCTTTCCTGTTTATAGACAAGCCCCGTATCTCAGAT
>DATAGL010000647.1:0-1717 GCA_036263755.1 Chitinophagaceae bacterium
ATCATGTCCCTGAACCATATAGGCTCCCTTAGCGGTTTTGGTAATAACAGCATCCTGGATCGGAACACCTTTCTCCTTGGTTTTTACGTTGTACGCGGTAAGAGTCATGTCTGCCATATGATTACAATTTTTAGTTCACTAATACTTAAATCTACAGTATTTAGGCAAAAAAGCGGCCAAAAGTTTCCCCTGCGGAAGAGAACGCTTGCTTTCGTGTACGGTGTACGATGTACGGTGTACGATGGTTGAAAGCCCCAGCCATAAGCTTAATTTCTGTATGAAAGAACCAACAGCCACTTCCTATGTACACCACACACCATACATCGTACATCGTACACCGTACACCGTAAATCGTACACTGCACATTTCTCCTACCGGGTCTTATACAATTTGAACGCCTGTCCGCCCAGCTGCAGCAGGTAGGTACCCGGTGCAAAACGGGGGGCCGACAGGTCCACGGCCAGTTTCTGCACGCTGCCGGTGCCGGTCACCCGGAGCTCCAGTACGGTGCGGCCGAGAGCATCGGCTACCTGCGCCACAGCGGTCTCGCCACCGGGCAGCTGGTACACCAGCTGGAACCGGCCGTCGGAGGGGTTCGGGTATACCTGCCAGCGCACCGCACCGGAAAACTGCACCGAACGCACTTCGCTGTACCGGAACGAGCCGTCCGCCTCCACGATCTTCAGGCGGTAGAAATAAGTGCCCGAGCGGGGCGATTCCTCATCGTTAAAGCTGTACCCGTTCTGGGCGCCGTTGCCTTTGCTTTCCACCACCCCTGCCTGGCTGAAGCGGCCGGCCTCCAGCTCGGCTGCGCCCCGCGCCACTTCCACCTCGTAGCGGCTGATGTCTTCTTCCGCC
This sequence comes from Chitinophagaceae bacterium, assembly GCA_036263755.1. Classification (GTDB taxonomy): domain Bacteria; phylum Bacteroidota; class Bacteroidia; order Chitinophagales; family Chitinophagaceae; genus Flavisolibacter. The sequence continues at coordinate 859 of DATAGL010000647.1, forward strand.
ACGGCCTGCCAGCTGACCACCACGCGGTCGCCCCCGGCGCTGCGGGCGGCAAAGTCCACGATCTTCACGGGCAGGGCACCGCTGCCGGTGAGGCCGCCGTTGTTCAGCCAGAACTCCGAAAAGTTCTTTACCCGGAATTCGGCATAGTATCCCCTGTCAAAAGGTACTTTGGTTACCTGCGCCGGTGTCAGGAACAGCCAGGCGCCCTGGTTGTCGTCGATCACCGTGCCGTTCTCGTACTGATCCACCGGGTCGCTGTACTTCGAAATCCCGAGCTGGTGCACGCCCGAAGGTTTTCCGCAGCCGGCACAGCCGGTGGCGGCAATGAGGGAATCGGTTTCGGCATCCAGGAAGTAGAAGCGCACCGTGACCGAATCGGCCGTCCCGGGTGCCGCCGGCTTGATGGTGATGTTCCGGTTATGGTAATACTGCTGCGGCGTATGGCGCACGGCACCCGTGTGGATGTACGCCTGTACTTCCGTACTGCCCAGGTGCTGCCCGCCCGGCTGCAGCGAAGCAATGAGCTGGCCGTCTTTCCGGAAGTCCACCCAGCCGGTGCCGGAGACATTTTCGGTAACCGGCGCGGCCAGGGTAGGCCCGGTGTAGATCCCCGCGGTGCTGTCGTAAATATGAATGTCGTCCACCGCTATGCCTTCCGCATTGATGGCTATATCGGATTGCATAACGAAACGGAGGCGCAGGCGGTCCGCCCCTGCGGGCAGGGGCAGGGTGGATACGTGCCAGCGGGTATAGTCCTGCACGCTCCATACTTTCTGCGTTGCCTTGTTATAGCCGTTGGTGGTAAAGCCTGAGGCGCCCAGTTTGTTCCAGGTGCGGCCGTCGGTGGAATACTCCACCC
>DATAGL010000648.1:0-4634 GCA_036263755.1 Chitinophagaceae bacterium
CACGTGTACCGGCTGAAAGGTACCTTTACCCTCATCCGGTAACCAGATGGCATCCTTACGATTTCTCTTTTCTATTGTGATCCTGTTCAGCGTGTTTCCGGCGTCCGGCCAATTGGGCTGGATCCTCGTGGACAGCGCCTATGGCCCCTTGCCGGAAGGCGTGCACCTGTACCGTTCGGCCGACTCGCTGAAGGGAAGTCCGGGCATTGCCTATTACCTGGAGGCACCGCTTCGTTCGCGCCGGATACGGTTTACGGTAGATACAACGAGACAACGGCGGCTGACGCCTTCCGCTTACTTTGAACGGAACGGGCACCCGTGGGTGGTGGTGAATGCTACGTTTTTTTCCCTGACCGATCACCGCAACCTCAGCACCGTGGTGCGCAACGGTAAAATCCTGGCCCGAAGCCCGGCGGTAGCCCGGATGAAAACAGGAGATACCACCCGGGACGTCCGGGTTTACCGGGGCGCGCTGGGCATTAGCCGTAAACGAAAAGCGGATATCGCCTGGGTTTCCCCGGACAGTACCCGCAAAAGGCTCTATGCGAGTCAGCAGCCGGTGGCACCTGATACGTCCGCAGCTTCTTCAGGCAGTGCCGGTTCCGAAAACCAGCTATCCCTCTTCCGCCACTGGAAGGTGAAAACGGCGGTCGGCGGCGGCCCGGTGCTGGTTCAGAACAACATGCTGATGATCACAAATGAAACGGAACGGATGTTCGTGGGAAAAGTGCTGCTCGACAAGCATCCGCGTACCGCCATCGGTTATACGGCCGACGGCCGGCTGATCATCCTGGTGGTGCAGGGACGCATGCCGGGCAAAGCGGAAGGGGCCAGTCTTCCGGCGCTCGCCGGGCTGATGAAAAGCCTCGGCTGCGTGGAAGCCTTGAACCTGGACGGCGGCGGCAGCAGCTGCCTGCTGGTGAACGGCAAAGAAACCATTATGCCTTCGGACCGGGAAGGACAACGACCGGTTCCGGCCGTATTCCTGATAAAGTAATTTTTACAGGTAGCTGCTTATCCGAAAAAAAGAAAGGCAACATTGGTCCTGCCCGGCTGCAAATAATCTCCGGATAATAAGTTATATGCTCTTAAAGCAGACATTCCGTTATCTGCGCCCCCTGTAATAAAAGGAAAAGCCGCTCTATGGAGCGGCTTCGTCATTCAAACAGTCGTTAGTGTATCCCGCATTTCCCATACGAGGGCCGAAGCACCGAGGATGGCGGCATCCGCCTCCTTCAGTTCGCTGAAGATCAGCTTTACCTTGTTCTGGAAAATGGGCAGCAGGTTTTTTTCCATGTGCTCTTTGGTCGGCTTCAGGATCAGATCGCCGGCCTTGATCACTCCGCCGAACAACACGATGGCTTCCGGGGAGGAGAACATGATAAAGTTGGCCAGGGCTTCGCCGAGGATCTGGCCGGTAAAACGGTATACTTCCTGGGCCAGGGCGTCGCCGCTGACGGCACAGTCATATACGATCTTGGAGTTGAGCTCTTCGGCCGGTACCTGGCGCAGGGTGCTGCCGGTATCCGACTGGCCCAGCAGTTCCTTGGCCGTGAGCACGATACCGGTGGCCGAGGCATACGCTTCCAGCGAACCATACAGGTCGGTGGACCAGTGTTTGCGTCCGCCGGGGCGGATGATGGTATGACCTAGTTCACCGGCAAAGCCGTCATGTCCGTAAATCAGCTGCCCGTTGGCCACAATACCCGATCCCACACCGGTACCGAGGGTAATCATGATAAAGTCTTTCATGCCCCGGGCAGCGCCGTACATCATTTCCCCGACAGCGGCGGCATTGGCGTCGTTGGTCAGGGAGCAGGGGAGGCCGAATTTTTCGGAGACCAGCTGCGCCAGGGGAATGACCCCGCGCCAGTGCAGGTTCGGCGCATAGTCGATCGTACCGCTGTAATAGTTTCCGTTCGGGGCGCCGATGCCGATGCCCTTGATATGATTGATGCCTACCTTTTCAATGGAAGGCCGGAGTACATCATATAATGCATCTACAAAATCTTCCACCTTTTCGTACTTGTTGGTGGCCAGGTCATCGCCTTTATCCGTTATCTCACCGCGGTGGTTGACGATGCCGTACTTCGTTCCGGTTCCGCCAATATCAATACCGATGGCGAACTGGTGTATTCTATCCATTATCGAATTGTTTGTCACTATTGTTGGTATGCATTCCATTAATGGCCACCACCTGCCTGCACGTCATAATCAATACCCTGCCGTTTCAGGATGGTTTGTGCGCGGATGGCATAGAAGGCAAGATAAGCAAAGCAGAGCACTCCCATAATATAGGAACCCTGAATTCCCAGCAGGTCTTCACTGGCAACGACCCCCTGCAGGTACGAAACGACACCGCCGCCCATGATCATCATGATCAGGAATGCGGAGCCTTCATTCGTATGCCGGCCCAGGCCCGCAATGGCCAGCGTGAAGATACAGGGCCAGAGGGTGGAGCAGAACAGGCCTACGGAGGTAAAGGCATACACGCTGACGAGCCCGTCGGCCAGCATGCCGATGACCAGTGCCGTGATGCCCATCACCGAAAAGATCAGGAGCTGACGGGCCGGGTTGCCACGGCTCAGCAGGTCTGAGATGATGAGGGCCAGGATGATCACGGCATAAATATAAAAAGGTGAGGTATCGTGGTCGGCCAGCAGGTTCACCAGCAGAAAGACGCCGAAGGCCAGGTAAGGCATGAGGAAGCGCAGCACGGATTTTACCCCGCCGCTCAGGTTGAAGGCGCCGATGGAGGAGGTCCAGCGGCCCATCATCAGGCTGGCCCAGTACAGGGAAATGAACGGAGCCATTTTTTCGGTAGGGAACTCACTGCCGTCGGCATTGCGCAAATGCTGCTTCATGAACTCCGGCAGGTTCGACGCGGTTGATACTTCCACGCCCACATACAGGAAGATCGCGATCATCCCCATCCACAGCTGGCTGTAATTAAGGGCGCCTTTTTTGGTCACATTCCGCTTCACCTTGGTCGCCGCGAAATCATCATCAGTAATAATATCGGTGGGCGTTGCTACTTTGCTGGTATCCTTGTTCAGGGTTTCGTCTGTTTCGTGCTCGATCTTATTGGGCACCGGCGACAGCTTGAAAATGATGGCCACCAGGATAAAAGCGGCTCCCAGCACGAGGTAAGGCGTTTTGATGGCACTGACATCAGCCACGTTGGTCTGTCCGGCCACAACCGTTCCGAAGATGGCAATACTGACAATGGTGGGTCCGATGGTGGTGCCGAAATTATTGATACCGCCGGCCAGGCTCAGGCGCTGCGAACCTGTACGGGGATCACCCATGACGATGGCCAGCGGGTTGGCTGCGGTCTGCTGCAGCGAAAAGCCCAGGCCCACGATAAACAGGCCGGTAATGAGCAGGTTGAAGGAAGCATTGTCGGCCGCGGGAATGAAAAGCAGGGTGCCGATCGCTGAAATGACGAGGCCCAGTGCAATCCCGTTTTTGTATCCCATCTGGTTCAGGATATCACCACCGCGGGCTTTACTGAGGGCCCAGTAAATAATGGAACCAACCGTGTAGGCAAAATAAAAAGCCAGCGAAATCAACTGCGATTGTCCCTGGCTCAGGTTCAGCTTTTCTTTGAATACGGGGATCAGAATATCATTGCTCGCTGCGACAAATCCCCAAAAAAAGAAAACGGAAATGAGAACACCGAACTGAGACCACTTGGTTTGCTGGTTCATAAAGCAGACTGGTTGATTTTACGAGTGATTAAAAACCCCTCCAAATTAGGGAGTAAAAGGCGATGGCAAAAATTTATATTCAATCAGTGTTGATAACCTGTCAAATTGTAATGCCGCATTCTGGCGCGGAAATTTCAGAATTGGACGGAACAGAATTTGGGCTTAATTTGAAAATTAGTTGAACCTAACGGTTATGGAGATTATTCATGTATCGGCAGAATGTTATCCCGTGGCAAAGGCAGGCGGGCTGGGCGATGTAGTAGGGGCCTTGCCAAAATACCAGAACGAGCTGGGCGAAGTGGCCAAGGTGGTCATGCCTATGTACCGGACAAAATTCCTGTTCGACAACCAGTGGGAACTCGTGCATGAAGGCGGCCAGCAGCTCGGCGGGCGCTGGTTTCATTACAGCGTGATCCGCGAAAAAACCAACAAGCTCGGTTTCGACCTGTTCCTGGTGGACATCAACGGCCTGCTCGACCGGGAAAAGATCTACGGATACACCGATGACACCGAACGCTTTCTTTCCTTTCAGATCGCCGTCTGCGACTGGCTCAGCCGCTGGCAGCACCTGCCGGACATCATCCACTGCCACGACCACCATACCGGGCTTATTCCCTTTATGGTGAAATATTGCTACGCCTTCAACCGCCTCGCCGGCATACCCACTGTGGTTACGATCCACAACGCCGAATACCAGGGACAGATCGGCTGGGACCGCCAGCACCTCCTGCCGCATTTCGATGAGTGGAAGGCCGGCCTGCTGGACTGGGCCGGTTTGATCAACCCGCTCGCGTCCGCCGTCAAATGTGCCTGGAAGGTCACCACCGTGAGCCCGTCCTACCTGGGTGAACTGCGGTACCGGGCGGCCGGACTCGAATCGCTGCTGTATATGGAACAGGGAAAGAGCGTTGGAATTCTCAACGG
>DATAGL010000649.1:0-7465 GCA_036263755.1 Chitinophagaceae bacterium
TGGAGCTGCCCACTTACCGCGCACCACGGTGGCATAATGTGGCGCAGACTATGGTCAGCAAGGCCAGGATCTTTGTAACCGATGCCGGCAAAATCATCATGATCATCAGCCTGGCCCTCTGGGCGCTTTCTTCCTTCGGACCCAGCGGCCGTATGGAAGCTGTAGAGCAGCAATACGCACAGGCCAAGGCTGCAGCTGCGGCTCCGGCAGCGGAAATTGAAAGCCGGTACACGGCTGCCCGCCTGGAGAATTCCTATGCCGGACTGATGGGAAAAGCCATTGAACCGGCGATCCGGCCGCTTGGATATGACTGGCGGATCGGTATTTCGCTGGTTACATCGTTTGCGGCACGGGAAGTGTTCGTCGGAACGATGGCTACGCTGTACAGTGTGGGAGAGGAGGAGGAAGGACTGATGCTGCGCGAGAAAATGGCTGCTGCGCGCAAACCCGACGGTACACCGCTGTTTACCCTGGCCACCGGCCTTTCCCTGATGATCTTTTATGCATTTGCAATGCAGTGCATGAGCACGCTGGCCATTACCCGCCGGGAAACCAAAACCTGGAAATGGCCGGTGATTCAATTTGTTTACATGACGGCTCTTGCCTACCTGATGAGCCTACTCGCTTACCAGGCTTTCAGTTGATCCGCTCGGCGGCAGGAGCGGGGGTCCAAGTATCTTCCGGCTCAAAATGTTCCCACAAAAGTGTTGATAACCTGCGCGCGAGAACCCAGGCTTCGTTTTCTTCCGCCCAGCTTTCATCCTTATTGTTCTTTGTGGCCAGGCAAAAGACATACGTGCTTTTCTTTCCCTTTACAAGTACTACTTCGCTGCGCGAAGCATCGACCGCTCCATTTTTGCTGAAGAGCGCCACATAAGGAGGCAGGGCCGATAGGGCTGCGCCGTCCCAGAAGTTCCGGCCCAGCAGGCGCAGCATCCGTTCGCTGGCCGCTGGAGACAGGAGGTCCTGCCGGTAGATACGTTCCAGGAGGGTGGCCATTTCTTTCGGAGTGGTTTGTCCCCACCCGTACTGCGAGCGGGCCTCTTCCCGGCCGGGGGTACGCGAATTCACCCGTGTAAGGATAAACCCAAGGCTGTCCAGGATGGTGTTGATCCGGGTTCCGCCACCGGCCAGGCTTTGCAGCCACAGGCTGGCCGTGTTATCACTCATGCTCAGCATGAGCATCATTACTTTGCTCAGTTCCACTTTTTCACCGGATTTGAAAGAACCCAGCAGGTCCACACCGGCATAGAGCAGGGAGTCTTTATAGACCAGTTCCTGGTGATAGGCCAGTTCACCCCTGCGGATCTTATCCATGATGCCAACAAGGATCGGAATTTTGATCATACTGGCAGTTGGAAAAATGGTATCTGCTTGAATGGACACTACTTTTCCATTATTTAAATTTTTAATGTATACGCCTGTCACCCCTCGATGCTGCTGAATGAGCGCAGCCACCCGGTGTTCCAGCGCTTTGTCTTTCTTCTGGGCACTGGTCCGGCTTACCAATAAAAAGGAGCAGAGCAGGCAAAGGATGATTCTCATTTGCTGGCCTTTGTTTTTCCGTAATCGAGCACCAGGTAACAGAGCGCTTTAACCCCGGTCAGCATTCCGCTTTCATCGATGCGGAAGTCGGGTGTGTGGTGCGGGCCGGATTTGGCTGGGTCAGCGCCCCGTTCCATTCCGCCGATATAGAGGAACAGGGAAGGCACTTTATCGGCGAAGTACGAAAAGTCTTCGGCACCGGTCACGGCATCCATCGGGACCACATTGTCCGTGCCGGCCGCCTTAACTAAGGATGGCAGCATCCGCCGGGTGAGTTCGGGATCATTATAGGTAACCAGGGTTTTGGAGGTGAACGATACTTCGGCAGTAGCACCCGAGGCTTCGGCAATGTTTTTTGCCGTCCGTTCCACCCGGCTCCATACTTCTTTTTGCATGACTTTGTCCAGGGTGCGGATGGTACCGGCCAGTTCCGCTTCTTCCGGAATGATGTTTTCCCGCACGCCTCCTTTAAAGATGGTTGTGGAAATGACCACGGCGTTTTTGGTGAGTTCCGACTGGCGGCTGACGATCGTTTGCAGGCCGTTAATAATCTGTGCACCGATGACCACGGGATCGATTCCGAGCCAGGGCTGGGCACCGTGGGATTGCTTACCCCTGATCCGAATGCTGAACCAGTCTGCGGCCGCCATCATGCCTTTCTCCCGGTACTTGATGGTACCCACAGGCGTCTGGGCATTGATGTGCAGGCCGAACATGACATCCACCTTAGGATTTTGCAGCACGCCTTCTTTGATCATCAGGGCGGCGCCGCCTTCTTCCCCGGAGGGCGGACCTTCTTCTGCCGGCTGAAATACAAACTTGATGGTTCCTGCCAGTTCGGCCTTCATGCCGGCCAGGACTTCAGCGGCACTAAGCAGCATAGCCACATGGGTGTCGTGCCCGCAGGCATGCATCACACCTACTTCCTGCCCGTTGTACGGTGCTTTTACTTTCGAGGCAAAGGGGAGGGGCACCCGTTCCGTTACCGGTAAGGCGTCCATATCGGCACGGAGCCCGATTACCGGGCCGGGCTTTCCGCCTTTCAGGATGCCTACTACCCCGGTATGTGCCACACCTTCTGTTACTTCCAGTCCCAGGGAACGGAGGTGTTCGGCGATCAGCTTTGCTGTCTGGAACTCCCGGTTACTCAGTTCGGGATGCTCGTGGATTTGCCGGCGCCAGGCGATGCATTTAGGCTCCACCTGTTTGGCGGCACGCTCTACATAGGGATGAAGGGGAGTGCCCTGCTGGGCAGAAAGGGTTGCCGTGCATACCAGTCCGGCAGCCAGCAGGGCTATGGAAAACCGCATGTTGTTTTGAAATTAAATTAATCATTCAGCAGGATTAACGGTACTTTGCTACGGCTTTATTTTCTGGCGCTATGATGCTCCGTCACATCCCCTTTCTGAAGAATGTTTTCCTTTACAGCATCACTGCATTTGGTGGTCCGCAGGCCCATGTGGCCATGATGATGAAGACTTTTGTAGAGCGGACCCCTTATGTAACCAAAGAGGAATTGCTGGAGTACAATGCTTTTTGCAACCTGCTTCCCGGCGCTTCTTCCACCCAAACAGTAACGCTGATCGGGTACAAACGGGGTGGTGTTCCCCTGGCTATCCTTACCCTGATTGTCTGGATCCTGCCGGCCTGTTTCCTCATGGGCGCTTTTTCCTTCCTCCTGCATTACATCGACCGTAAGGCCCTGAACGTGGACATTTTCCGGTTCATTCCTTCCATGGCCGTGGGCTTTCTGGCTTATGCCTCCGTAGTGGCTTTTCAGGTTTCGGTCCGGAACCTTATCACCTGGGTGATCATGCTGTTCTGCGCTGTAGCTACGTACCTGTTGTTCCGGTCGCCCTGGGTGTTTCCGGCATTGATCATTCTGGGCGGCGCCATCACCAACCTTAGCCATAAGCGGATTCCGCAAGTAGAAACAAAACCGCGTAAGATCAAATGGTGGAACATCTGGCTTTTTCTCCTGCTGTTTGCTCTTATCGGTGCCAGTTCGGAAGTAGCCCGCAAAAACAACTGGCCCAACCGGAAGCCGATCAACCTGCTGGAACACACCTACCGGATGGGGAGTATTGTGTTTGGCGGCGGTCATGTATTAATGCCCATGATGTACGAGCAGTTTTCCGTGCGCCCGGAAGCCGTGAAACAAAAGAACCCGGAGGTTATCCGGATTGATAAGGACGATATGACCACAGGCATGGGTATTGTGCGGGCTATTCCAGGGCCTGTTTTTGCCATCGCCGCTTTTACCGGGGGTATGGCATTGCAGGATGGCTCCTATATGCAGGTGCTGGGTTGCCTCATCGGAACTATAGGGATCTTCCTGCCCAGCGCTTTACTGGTCCTCTTTTTCTACCCCATCTGGCACAATCTGCGAAAATATGCGGTGATTTACCGCTCTTTGGAAGGTATCAATGCAGCAGTGGTCGGCATTATGATCGCCGCTACCCTTTATATTATGAGGGACATTTCACTGGTATCTACAACAATGGTGAGCCTGGTGAATGTGGCTGTTATATTAGGCACTTTCTCTGTATTGCGCTTTACCCGTATTCCGTCGCCCCTGGTTGTTCTGACCTGCCTGCTGCTGGGCTTGCTACTTTAACTTCTTATAGAAGTTAATAGTCTCAAGGTCCGAAACAATCACTTCCGGCACCAAATAGCGTATAGACTTTCCTTCCTTTATCAATGTCCGAATATGGGTTGCGGATATATCCAGCAATGGAGCCTTTATGGAAATTACATTTTCCGGCACATGTTCCACGTGGAACCCGGGCCTTTCATACACATAGATGGTATAATTCTGGAGTATCCAGGATCCATTGTGCCATTTAGAAAGGTTCTGAAAACTATCGCTTCCCATAATAATGGAAAAAGAATAACCTGAATGTTTCTCTTTAAGGTATGCCAGTGTGTTAGCAGTATAGGAGGGTTTGGGCAAATTGAATTCAATATCGGAAGCCTTCATCCTACCATCGTCACCGATAGCCTTTTGTACCAAGTGAAGCCGGTCGTATTCATTCAAAAGAGTACCAGAAGCCTTAAATGGATTTTGAGGAGAAAGTACGAACCAAACCTTTTGCAGGTCTGTTTCATTTAAAATGTGATTCGCTATAATAAGGTGGCCTGTATGTATGGGATTAAAGGACCCGAAGTAAAGTCCGATGCGCATGTGCATTGTCTAAAGGTCAACGATAATTTGAGCCGCTTCATTCTTACGCAGACTTAACGAATAACCGGCTATCCGGATTGATATGGGGTCGCCGAGGGGGGCAATCTGTTCCACCACCACATCTTCGCCTGGGATACACCCCATTTCCATCAGTTTCAGTTCCAGGTCAGAACTCTGAAAACCCCGGATCTTTCCCTTTTGCCCTGGCCTTAGCTCGGATAATTTCATATCAGCGATTATCGAACAAAGCTAGGGCAAAGGTTTGGGCTCCTTTTGCGAATTTTGAAATAAGATGAATGCATTCACCGCTATCCGGTTCCATTACCTCTTCCCTTCTTTTACCTTTCCGAACCGTACCAAAGTAAAAGGCTTCCTTTACGAACTGTGCCGGAAAGAAGGGAAGGCTGTTGATCAGTTAAACTATATATTCTGCGATGATCATTATTTGCTCGAGATCAACCGGCAGTACCTGCAACACGATACCTATACCGATATCATTACCTTCCCCTTATCATCCAAGAATGCACCCCTGCTTTCAGATATTTATATCAGCATTCCCAGGGTGAAAGAAAATGCAAAGCAGTTTCAAACAACATTTCAAAAGGAATTGCATCGGGTTTTGTTTCACGGCGCTCTTCATCTCTGTGGTTATAAAGACAAAAGCCCAGCTGACTCCAAACGAATGAGGGCGAAAGAAGAGGAATACCTACGCCGATATTTTGTTCCACGTGGAACTTTACCTTCTTAGTTTAACAATCAGTGGCCGGGTTCATCCAATAACTTTGCACTATGTTTCAAAGCTATGATGTGATTGTTGTAGGTGCCGGACATGCAGGATGTGAAGCAGCCGCAGCAGCAGCCAATATGGGATCCCGGGTATTACTGGTAACAATGAATTTGCAGACCATTGCCCAGATGAGCTGTAACCCTGCTATGGGTGGGATTGCAAAAGGACAAATCGTTAGGGAAGTGGATGCCTTAGGTGGATACTCCGGCATTGTATCGGATGAATCTATGATCCAGTTCCGTATGCTTAACCGTTCCAAGGGACCTGCAATGTGGAGCCCACGTTCCCAGAACGACCGGATGTTATTTGCACAGCGTTGGCGGGAGCGGTTAGAAGCTACTCCGAATCTCGACTTCTACCAGGATATGGTACGGAGCCTTATGGTGGAAGGCGGCAGAGTGGCGGGCGTAATAACCGGCCTGGGTCATTCCATCCGAGCCAAAGCAGTAGTACTTACCAATGGAACCTTCCTGAACGGTGTGATCCATATCGGTGAAAAACGCTTTGGTGGGGGCCGGGTAGCCGAACGTGCCGCAGAAGGCCTGACGGAGCAACTGGTCAGCCTGGGCTTTGAAAGCGACCGGTTGAAAACCGGAACCCCGCCCCGGGTAGATGGCCGCTCTCTGGATTATTCCAAAATGGAAGAACAAGCGGGTGATCCGGTAATCAGCGGCTTCTCTTACCTGCCCACATCAAAGCCTGCCCTACAACGAAGCTGCTGGATCACTTATACTTCTTCCGAAGTACATGAGATCCTGAAAACCGGTTTTGATCGCAGCCCCATGTATACCGGGCGTATTGAAGGCACGGGTCCCCGGTATTGCCCCAGCATTGAGGATAAGATCAACCGGTTTGCCGAACGGGACCGCCACCAGATATTCGTAGAGCCTGAGGGGTGGAATACAGTAGAGATTTATGTGAATGGATTTTCCACCTCGCTGCCGGAAGAAGTGCAGTTCGAAGCTTTGCGTAAGGTTCCGGGATTTGAGAACGTCCGGTTCTTCCGTCCGGGTTATGCCATCGAATATGATTATTTCCCGCCTACACAGTTAAACTATAGCCTGGAGACAAAACAAATAGGCAACCTCTTTTTTGCCGGGCAGATCAACGGTACCACAGGATACGAAGAAGCAGCCTGCCAGGGTCTTATGGCCGGCATAAATGCGCACCTGAAAGTGCGGAATGAAGCACCGTTTATCCTGAAACGAAGTGAAGCCTATATCGGCGTCCTGGTCGATGACCTCATCAGCAAAGGCACCCAGGAACCCTATCGTATGTTCACTTCCCGCGCCGAATTCCGTACGCTGCTGCGGCAGGACAATGCGGATCTACGGCTGACTGAAATGAGCTACCGTATGGGCCTGGCCTCCCAGGAGCGGATGGATGCCGTGCTGCGCAAGCGCTCAGAAGTGGAATCGATTACCCGGACGATCCGTGAACTTATGCTGGCTCCGGAAGAGATCAATCCATATTTTGATATTATTAATTCTTCCAATATTTCAGAGAAGGCTAAGCTGGAGAAAATTATCCTCCGGCCGGACGTCAGCCTGACCTCCATCATCAGTCAGGTACCCCGCGTGGCAGCTGCGTTGGAAGGCTACCATCCCGAATCGCTGGAACAGGCCGAGATCCAGCTGAAGTACCAGGTATACATTGATAAGGAAAAGGAATTGGTGGCCCGGATGCGCCAGATGGAAGACCTGACCATACCGGATCAATTCGATTACCGGAAGATCAATGCCTTGAGTACTGAAGCCCGCGAAAAACTGACCCGGATCAAACCACAAACCCTTGGCCAGGCGAGCCGCATTTCCGGAATCAATCCCAGTGATGTACAGATCCTGATGGTCTATATGGGTCGTTAGCGTGTTCCGTTGTTCAGATGTATCCATCCCGTTACATCGGCCCGGCGTACCCATGCATAGTCATCGAACACGCCCAGCACGGAA
>DATAGL010000650.1:0-4091 GCA_036263755.1 Chitinophagaceae bacterium
TTCAGGATGTTGTTCCGGGAATCACTCATTTTGTTGCAGGGGCCTGGTGGGTTACGGAAGGATCATACGGGGGAACGCCTTCGGAGATCCCGCCTTCATGATGCTTGTCGTCTTCCACACCCAGGGCTTTCTTTTCTTCAAAGGGACGCTTGCCGATGAGGGCTTCCACGTCGCTCTGGAACAGCACTTCTTTTTCCAGCAGGGCTTCGGCCAGCTTTTCCACGTCGCCGCGCTTGTCGGAAAGCAGCGCCTTCGTGCGGAGGTAAGCCTCGTCGATCAGGAAGCGCACTTCCTCGTCGATGAGCTTGGCTGTTTCATCGGAGTAGGGCTTGGTAAAGTTGTTTTCCTGCTGCGGGTCGTAGTAAGAGATGTTGCCCACCTTGTCGTTCATGCCGTATACAGTGACCATCGCATAGGCGATCCGGGTGATCTGCTGGAGGTCGTTCTGTGCGCCGGTGGAGATCTTACCGAAGAAGATGTCTTCGGAAGCGCGTCCGCCAAGCGTCATGCAGATCTGGTCCTTCAGCTGGTCGGTATTGTAGAGGTACTGCTCTTTCGGAGTGTACTGGGCGTAGCCCAGGGCTGCGGTGCCGCGGGGCACGATGGTCACCTTCAGCAGCGGGTAGGCATGCTCCAGATACCAGCCGCAAATGGCGTGGCCGGCCTCGTGGTAGGCAATGATCTTCTTTTCTTCCGGGGAGATGATCTTGTTCTTTTTCTCCAGGCCGCCGATCACGCGGTCCACGGCATCCTGGAAGTCTTCCATATCCACGGCAGCCTTATTCTTCCGGGCAGCGATCAGCGCGGCTTCGTTACATACGTTGGCGATATCGGCGCCGGCAAAGCCCGGGGTCTGTTCGGCGAGTTTAAATATGTCCACCCGCTCGGAGATCTTGATAGGCTTCAGGTGCACCTTGAAGATCGCCTGGCGGCCTTTGAGATCGGGCTTGTCGATGGTGATCTGGCGGTCGAAGCGGCCGGGACGCAGCAGGGCCGTATCCAGTACGTCGGGACGGTTGGTGGCGGCCAGCACGATGATACCGGTATCGGTACCGAAGCCGTCCATTTCCACCAGCAGCTGGTTCAGCGTGCTTTCGCGCTCGTCGTTGCTCATCATCATGTTCTTTCCGCGGGCACGGCCGATCGCATCGATCTCATCGATAAAGATGATACAGGGCGCTTTTTCGCGGGCCTGCTTGAACAGGTCGCGCACACGGGAGGCACCTACACCCACAAACAGTTCCACGAAGTCGGAACCGGACATGGAAAAGAAAGGTACCTGCGCCTCGCCGGCCATAGCCTTGGCCAGCAGGGTCTTACCCGTTCCGGGAGGACCCACCAGGAGGGCGCCCTTGGGGATCTTGCCCCCGAGGGAAGTATATTTTTTCGGGTTCCGCAGGAAGTCCACGATCTCCATTACTTCCACCTTTGCTTCGTCCAGACCGGCCACATCGGCGAAGGTGATGTTCACCCGGGTGCCTTTGTCGAACAGGGTAGCTTTGGACTTGCCGATGTTGAAGATGCCGCCGGGGCCGCCGCTTCCGGCTGCGCCGCCGCCCATCTTACGCATGAGCAGGATCCAGATGGCGATCAGTACGAGGATCGGCAGGATGGTGCTGAGGATGGGGGAAAACCAGTCGCGTTCCTGGTCCACTTCATACGGCACCTGGGCTGTCTGGGGAATGTTGTTGGTTGTATAGAACTCGCGCATTTCCTTGGGGAAGTCTTCGCTGGAAGCTACCCGGAACTGGAAATGCGGCCCGTTGCCTTCGATCTTGGCGGGGGTGCCGTTGTTCGGATTGGTGTTCTGGTACCGGGGCAGGGCTTCCTTTTTCAGGTTCACCCGCACCAGGTTGCGGTTGGAGATGATGTAATACTTTTCCACGTCTCCGTTCTGCACCATCTGCTTGAACTCGTTCGGGGAGGTTTTAGCAACACTGGGTGCAAAGGGACTCAGGAACTGAAAGCCGATGAGCACGGCAAAGATGATGGCATACAGCCAGTAGAGGCTGAAGCGCGGACCTTTGCGCGGGGTGTTGTCCTCGCTGCCGTTGCCGCGGTTGGGGAATTTCGGCAGGTTGGACTTTTTGTCGTTTTTATATGGTTCTTGTGACATTTGACGGTACTAAGGTTTTGCTAATAAATGGTTTTCCGTTCCTGTTTTTCCAGGACACTAAGATATCTAACAAAAGATAAGCCTAAGCGTTGTGTTCCTCTACGGAAGCATCGCTCCACATTTCCTCCAGTTTGTAGAACTTTCGGTTTTCGGGCGTCATAATGTGCACCACGATGTTCACATAGTCCACCAGCACCCATTGGAGGGTGCTTTTGCCTTCAACATGATAGGGGAATTCGCCACAGGCCTGTTTCACCTCCTCCTCGATGGAGTCGGCTATGGCTCTGATCTGGGGTTGGTTGCCGGCTTCGCAGATAACGAAATAGTCCGCGACGGCTTCGGGGATCTTGCGCAGGTCGAGGGAGACGATATGTTCTCCCTTCTTATCTTCAATAGCCCGGATGATCGTCTTGAAAATCTTTGAGTTGCGGTTCAGTCGTGCAACGCCATTCCTCTTTCTTTTTGCCAAAGCTTCTAATGGTTCCAAATAATAATCCTGTTTAAATGGTGAATTTATTTAAAAAGCGCTGCAGTTCGGGGTACGCCGGAAGGTTTAATTTTGTCCTGTCCGCCGCTTCAAAAATATAAATTAATCTCCATTGCCTGACCCCTCTATCGGCGTGCCCTTCATTGAGCTGCAACAAGTGGATAGCACCAACAACTATGCCATGGCCCTGTTGCGTGCCCGTATGGCACACCACGGCACGGCGGTTTTTGCCGGGCTGCAAACGGCCGGCCGGGGACAGCGGGCCCGCGCCTGGCTTGCACCTGCGGGGGAAAACATCCTGCTCAGCGTGGTCATCTCCCCGGGTGTCCTCCGGCTGTCTGATCAGTTCGGGCTGAGCATGGGCGTAGCCCTGGCCGTGCAGCGTTTTTTTAACAAATATGCAGGAGATGAAACCCGGATCAAATGGCCCAATGACCTCTATTGGCGTGACAGAAAGGCAGGGGGCATCCTGATCGAAAACCGGGTACAGGAGGGAGCCTGGACCCATTCCGTAGCCGGCATGGGCATCAATATCAACCAGACCGACTTTTCCGGCCTCGGCCGCCGGGCGGTTTCCCTGCGGCAGATCACCGGCCAGACATACTACCCGGTGGCCCTGGCCCGGGAACTCTGTACCTTCCTGGAAGAAAGCTACGGGCAGCTGCAGGCCGACGCCGGTGCCGTGGTCCGGTCCTACCAGGAGGTGCTGTACCGCTGCGGCGAATCGGTGCGCCTGCGTAAGGACGGCCGCCTGTTCGAAGCCGAGCTCCGCGGCGTGGCCCCCGACGGCCGCCTCATCGTAGCGCATGCCCTGGAAGAACGGTTTGCCGTCGGCGAGATCGAACTGGTGGTAGAATGAATGTGCAAATGTGCAAATATGCAAATGTGCAAATGACGGGTCCCTATTTCTATGAATAATCATCGGGAAGCCAGCGACTGCCTAAAGCATCTGCCCATTTGCATATTTGCACACTTGCACATTCATCCCCCCATCGCCTTCAGGATCTCCTCGGCATGCGCCTTGGTTCTTGGCTTCCGGAAAATCTTGCGGATGATGCCGCTTTCATCGATCACGAAGGTGGTGCGGAGCAGGCCCATGTATTTGCGGCCGTAGAGGTTTTTTTCACCCCAGACCCCATACTTCTGAATGATACGGTGCTCCGGATCGGCCAGCAGCGGAAAGGGCAGGCTGTATTTCTGCATGAAGGCCTGGTGGCTCGGCTCCCCGTCGGGGCTCACCCCGATCACGGTATAGCCGGCCCGCAGGAGTAGTTCATGGTGATCGCGCAGGTTGCAGGCCTGGGCCGTGCAGGCGGGGGTGTCGTCCTGCGGGTAAAAATAGAGGATGACCCTGCGGCCTTTCAGGTCCTTCAGGGAAACGGTATGGCCGTGCTGGTCTTTGCCGGTAAAGGCGGGGGCTTTGGTGCCGGGCTCAAGCGGGGTGGGCATGGGATTTACGATTTACGATGTACGATGTACGATGTACGA
>DATAGL010000651.1:0-2049 GCA_036263755.1 Chitinophagaceae bacterium
TGTTTCCTTTATTACAGAGGACCGCACCGGCGGCAGTACGGCTTATATCAGGCGCGGAGAAAACGGGTTTTATGAGCGGAATCAGACCAACCGGATCACCGGTCAGCTGGGTATCGTCCATGCAATCAATGCGGCGACCAAACTGCAGCTCAAAAGCAGCTACAGCCGGTTTGACCGGGTCATTTCCATTCCCGGTTACCGGTTTGATGCAGAGCAGGGATCTTCTTTTTCCGAGCTCACCTGGAACCGCGCCGGGGAACGGGCCGACTGGGTGGCCGGATTGAACCTGCTTACCGAAGATTTAATGGAAAAAAATCCGGGCACCGAAGGCCCGCGGGACTACCGGTACACCACTTATGGCGGGTTCGTACAGAATGCCTGGACGGTATCCGATGCGGTGGTTCTGGAAACCGGTTTGCGGGGCGACTATGTGTCCGCATTCGGCTGGGAACTGCTGCCCCGGGTCTCTGCTATGGTCCGTGTAACCCCTTCGCTGACCACACGGATCGGTGGTGGCTTTGGCTATAAAACGCCGACCCTGTTCACGGAAGAAGCCGAACGCCGGCAATTCCGGGGTGTGCTGCCGGTGCATACCCTGACCACCCGCAACGAACGTTCGGTGGGCGGCAACTGGGACATTCATTACCGTACCAGCCTCGGGTCCGTAGGCCTGAGCATCAACCAGCTCTTTTATTATACAAGGCTCAACCACCCGCTGGTACTGGTTTCCTCCGCCCCCGGACTGGCCCAATTCCGGAACAGTACCGGTTATCTGGATACAAAAGGAATGGAAACCAACCTGCGCCTCGTGTATGATCCGTTCAAGCTTTTCGTGGGCTATTCCTATACCGATGCCCACACGCATTTCGGAAACCGGGAATGGCTGCCCCTTACAGCCCGCCACCGGCTGAACAATGTACTTATGTTCGAGATCGAGGAAAAATGGAAGCTGGGCCTGGAAGCTTATTATTTCAGCCGGCAGCGCCTGAATGATGGTACGGAAGGCCGGCCCTACTGGATAACCGGTTTTATGGCTGAAAAGATCTGGGAACATCTTTCCGTATTTGTCAACTTCGAAAACTTCACCGGGACCCGGCAGACAAAGTTTGGCCCCCTGTACACGGGCTCACTGGAACAGCCGGTGTTCAACGACATTTACGCACTCGTGGAAGGATTCATTGTGAACGGCGGGGTAAAATGGCGGTGGTAAGAAAGTAAAGGAAAAGTGCAATAGGGATCGACCGTCATCCGGCTAACGGCCCGGATGCAGGCGGTATCTTAACATGAATCAATCATCACCCGGAAAAGCAGCGGATGGTGAACGCTTCATGGATAAAGGGCAACCAGGCATGACCCTTTCAGGTACTGCTGCCCCTGGATGTATATTACGGCCAACCGGTAGGGATTCCCCTGAGCCCGGCTGGCCATGCCGATGGCACCTGATTGCCGGAGGCTGGGCTCGCACCGGGTATTTCCCTGTTTACCTTGTTTCCTCATCCTGTTACTCGTTTTTTTTTGGGCGTCCATCATGATCGGGCAGGTGTCCTTTTTTCTTTATGATTTTTGCCTGATGGAAAAAAGGAATAACCTGATGAAAACGGTACAAGGGGCGGTAGAGTACCGGTCCGGTATTTCAACCGCAGAGCAGATTGCTTTCCTGCAGCGGAAAATGAAAAGTACCGGTGCCCAGGTGCGTGCTTTTTTACGGGATTTTTAAAGGGAACTTCGGCTGTTAGTGGCCTCAGCCTTCGCTTCACTTTACGTCTTTTCCTTTTACAGAAAGAGAAATACGATTCCTTCTTCCTGCGGTTTGTTGCCGGAAATGAATGGGCCCGGCCAACTCAACATTGACCAGGGTGGATGTCCACCAAAAACCTCCGGCCATGGCTGATCCGGTGGTTCAAACAAAAAATGGATAAGCAGCGCATTTCTGGGCTTACATGATGCCCATCTCTGGTGATAAGCTGCCCTTTACTGTTTCAGGTCAAAAATAACTTTAGCATTCTTCTGCTCCGTGGAAGAGATAAATACCTGGAACCGTTCGCGCGC
>DATAGL010000652.1:0-3236 GCA_036263755.1 Chitinophagaceae bacterium
CGTCGTGGAATGAACGATGAAGTCCACACCGTACCGGAAGGGCTGCTGCAGGTAAGGCGTAGCAAACGTGTTGTCGCAGGCTACCGTCAGGCCGTGCCGCTTGGCGATGGCCGTCAGCCCGGCAATGTCCACGCACTGCAGCGTCGGGTTGGCCGGGGTTTCGAGGTACAGCATGCGGACGGCCGGGTCGTTGCGGATCAGGTCTTCCACGGCATCGAGCTGCCGCAGGTCGGCGATGGCGGCGGTGATGCCCAGCGGGGGTAGCACTTTGTGCACCAGTTCCTCGGTGCCCCCGTAGAGGGAGAAATGGCTGAGCACTTTGTCGCCAGCCTTCAGGTTGGCCAGCATGAGGGTGGTGATGGCAGCCATGCCGGAAGCGTGCAGGATGCCTTCAGCCTCCAGGTCCAGCCCGAAAGTTTCGAGCGCGGCGATCTTGCGTTCGGCTTCGGATCCGGTAGGCGAGCCCCAGCGGCCATAGATGTAGCCGGGCTCCTCGCCCGAAAACCGCCGCATGCCCTGCTCGGCCGTGTCATATACATAGGTGCTGGAGGCATAAATGGGAACGAGGTGCGCGTGTCGGGGATCGGCCTCGTGGCCGCCATGTACGGCAGCGGAGCCGAATCCGGAAAAGGGAGCTGGGTTCTGTGCCATGCTGTGTTTTTTGTTCTTCGTTGGCTAAATTATTGCACGGCAAAGTACTTATATTTCCGTATGAAAAAGTTGCTCACCCAATACTCGGCCTACCACCTCTGGGCCAACCAGCTGCTGTTCGATTTCCTGCTGAAGTTCCCCGACGAGCTGCATTGCCAGGAGGTGAAAAGCTCATTCCCCAGTATCTGCAAAACGGCGCTCCACATGCTGGATGCGGAAACGATCTGGTGGCAGCGCATGAAGCTGCTCGAACAGATCTTTGTGCCCAGCTCCGCCTTCAGCGGCGGGCTCTCCGATGTGGTGACGGCCCTGCGCAAACAATCCCTGCAATGGCACGAATGGATCCTGGCGGCCCAGGACCACCAGCTCGAGCACGAGTTCATCTACTACAACAGCAAAAAGGAAAAATTCAAGCAGGCCACCTACCAGGTCATCCTGCAGGTATTCAACCACGGCTCCTACCACCGCGGACAGCTGGTGACCATCCTGCGCGGCCTGGAAGTGGAAGGCATGCCGCAGATGGATTTCATTGCCTGGGGCCGGAAGCAAGGGGTGGTGTGAGGAATGTCGAACAAGGAATGTCGAGGGAAGAGGGATGAAGGATTGGAGATAAAATACGCAATAAGCAATAATCAATGTTCAATGCTCAAGTGCAGAAAACAGGAATGGGAGGGTTGAACCGGAATCTGCTTGAGTTATAAAATAAAAAAAGAGCGTTCTGATGAACGCTCTTTTTATTGATTCAACTTCATATTTATTTCTTATTTGAACCTTGCATATTGAACATTGAATATTGCTTATTTCCCTTCCTCCCTCTTCCCTCGACATTCCTTGTTCGATATTCCTAGTATTCCCATTTCACCAGCGTGGCGCCCCAGGTGAAGCCGCCGCCGAAGGCCGCCAGCACGATGTTATCGCCTTTGTTCAGTTCGTGGCGCCATTCCCAGAGGCAGAGCGGGATGGTGGCCGCGGTCGTGTTACCGAATTTGTGGATGTTCAGCATGACTTTTTCCGGGGAAAGGCCCATGCGGTTGGCCGTGGCGTCGATAATGCGCTTGTTGGCCTGGTGGGGCACGAGCCAGGCAATGTCGTCGCCGGTCAGTTTGTTACGCTCCAGCAGCTCGCCGCTGACATCGGCCATGCCTTTTACGGCGGCCTTGAATACCGGCTGGCCGTCCTGGAACACGTAGTGCTCCTTGTTGGCCACGGTTTCGGCGGAGGCGGGGCGTACCGAGCCGCCGGCCTTCATGTGCAGGAACTCGCGGCCGCTGCCGTCGCTTCGCAGGATGCTGTCCAGCACCCCGTAGCCTTCAAAGTTGGGTTCCAGCAGCACGGCGCCGGCGCCGTCGCCGAACAGGATGCAGGTGGTGCGGTCGGTATAATCGATGATGGAGCTCATTTTATCGGCGCCTACCACCACCACCTTCTTGTAACGGCGGCTTTCGATAAGGGTAGCGCCCAGGGTGAGGCTGTACAAAAAGCCCGAACAGGCGGCGCCCACGTCGAAGCCCCAGGCGTTCTTTGCGCCCAGCTTGTCGGAAATGATGTTGGCCGTAGCGGGGAACACCATGTCGGGCGTTACCGTGGCGCAGATGATGCAGTCGATTTCTTCCGGGGAGATGCCCCTCTTTTCGCAGAGCTGGCGGATGGCCGGCACGGCCAGGTCGGAGGTTCCCTTGCCTTCGCCCTTGAGGATGCGGCGCTCTTCGATGCCGGTGCGGGTCCGGATCCATTCGTCGTTGGTTTCCACCATCTTTTCCAGTTCGGCGTTCGTCAGCACGTAATCGGGTACATAGCCGCCGACGGCGGTAATGGCTGCTGTAATTTTCGGTTGCGTCATTGCTCTTTGGCCTTTTTAAATAGGTGCGAAGATACGACAAGCCGGTAATAGCCTGACGATGAAAAGGATAGGGCAGGGACTGCCGCATCAATTTCCCCTATTTTCGCAGCTATGATTGCTTATCTCAAGGGCAGCTTTGTCCAGAAGACCCCGGCCTCCGTGGTGGTCGACGTCAACGGCGTCGGATACGACGTTCATATCTCGCTCAATACCTATTCCCGCATCCAGGACCTGGACAGCGGCCTGCTGCACACCCACCTGCTGGTGCGCGAAGACGCGCACATCCTCTATGGCTTTTCTGAAATGGCCGAAAAGGAAATGTTCCAGCTGCTCATTGCGGTTTCGGGCATCGGCGCCGGCACCGCCCGGGTGATGCTTTCCTACATGAAACCCGACGAACTGAGCCGCGCCATCGTCCAGGGCCAGGTAAAGCAGCTGGAAGCGGTGAAGGGCATCGGCAAAAAAACCGCCGAGCGCATCGTGGTGGAGCTGCGCGACAAACTGGCCAAGCATCCCGTGGAGGCAAATATTTCAGGCTGGAAAGGCAATACAGTTCCTAATGATGCGTTAAATGCACTGATCGCCCTGGGCATCAACCGGCAGGCGGCCGACGCGGCAATTGCCAAAGTAATTGCGGCCGATCCCGCCCTGAATGTGGAAGCGATCATCAAAAAGGCCCTGCAAATCCTATAATATCCGTTTTCGAATAACTAATTGTTGAGAAAAAGACTTTGGACCACCTCTC
>DATAGL010000653.1:0-5039 GCA_036263755.1 Chitinophagaceae bacterium
CGGGAAGCGGTGTACACGGATCCACTTGCCTACCAGCTCTATACCCGTACGCTGAAAACACCGGCCGAAGGCGACGCTTTCGGTAGCGTTGAAAAAGGGGAAGCCCCGGTCTGGCAGCCGGTGACGGCCGATACGGCCCGCCGGCTCATGGCCCGGGGACAGGGCCGGGGCGGCGGTTTCGGAAGAACCGGCTACCTGTACCTGACCTATACCTCGGACCGCGAACGAACGGCCCTGCTGCAGGTTTCGGGGAACAGCGGTTTGTACTTCAACGGGGTGCCGCATGCCGGTGATCCCTACCGGTCGGGATGGCTGCAGATTCCGGTGGCCCTCAAAAAAGGACTGACCGAACTTTATGTACGCGGCCTGAATGTAACGGCCAGCCTGCACTTCCCCCAAAAATCCGTACTGTTTCAAATGGAGGATGCCACCCTGCCTACCATCCTTCCGGGCAGCGAAAACGAACCCCTGCAGGGCGCCGTGGTCGTAATCAATACGACAGGCAAAGACCTGAAAGGATTGCAGGTGAAAAGCCGGATGATGGGAAAGGAAGTCGTGACCACCCTTCCGGCTATACCCGCCCTTTCCTTCCGGAAAGTGCCTTTCTATTTTGATGCCGGCGCCGTCACGGAAGCCGGGAAGGTGGATTGCAATATGGTGCTGCTGGACAAAGGAAAGACCCTGGATGAGGCAACCGTGGCAGTGGAAGCGGTGGCCGCCGGCCAGCCCTACAGCCGGACCTTCATCAGCGCCATCGACGGAAGCCTCCAGTACTATGCCGTGACACCCCAGGCCGGCGCTCCGCAAACCAATACGGCCCTTTTCCTGTCGGTCCATGGGGCCGGGGTGGAAGCCATCGGGCAGGCCCGGGCCTATGCCCCGAAAGACTGGGGGAACCTCGTAGCCGCTACCAACCGCCGTCCGCGCGGCTTCAACTGGGAGGACTGGGGCCGGCTCGATGCGCTGGAAGTACTGGAACGGGCGAAAGAACGGTTCCGGCCCGATCCCAAACGGATCTACCTGACCGGTCATTCCATGGGCGGGCACGGCACCTGGTTCCTCGGCGCCACCTATCCCGATAAATGGGCGGCCATCGCTCCCTGCGCCGGTTACCCTACGCTGAAAGGCTATGGGTCGGCAGACGGCCTGATCCCCGACAGCAGCAGCGACCCGGTGGAGCAGATGCTGCTCCGCTCCAGTAACCAGAGCGACGTGGTGCGGCTGGCGGCTAATTACAAGCCAATGGGCGTTTATGTGTTTCACGGCGATGCCGACCCGGTGGTATCCGTCAATTATGCCCGCCAGATGCGCAAGGTGCTCGCCGATTTTCATACCGACCTGAGTTACTACGAATATCCCGGCGGCAGCCATTGGTTTGGCAATGAAAGCGTGGACTGGAAACCCATCTTTGATTTTTTCCGGTGGCACCGGATGCCGGAGGATACCGCGGTGCATACGCTGGATTTTACCACGGCCAGTCCCGGCATCTCCGCGGCCTACCACTGGGCCTCGGTTCACCAGCAGCTCCATCCCCTGGCGTACAGCCGCATCCGCCTCAAGGCCAACCAGTCAGGCATCAGCGGCACCACGGAGAATGTGCGGTTATTGCTCCTGGACCTGAAGCGGTATGCACCCGGTGACTCGGTGCGTATTGCCCTCGACGGAAGCGCCCCGTTTACCTATGTGGCCCGCAACAGCAGGGACAGTATTTTTCTGGTCCGGGAAAACGGAAGCTGGAAGCCGGGTGCGGCACCGGACCGGTACCAGAAAGGTCCGCACCGGTACGGCACCCTGAAAGACGCCTTCCGGAACCGGATGGTGTTTGTATACAGTACCGCGGGCACCCCGGAGGAAAACGAGTGGAGCCGGAATAAAGCCCGTTATGACGCCGAAACCTGGTATTACCGGGGAAACGGGGCGGTGGACCTCATTGCCGACAGGGACTTTTCCTTAGCCGCCTATAAGGACCGGGGCGTCATCCTGTATGGAAACCGGAGTACCAACCGGGCCTGGAATGTACTGCTGCAGGACTGTCCCATCCAGGTGGAGCGCAACCGGATCACGGCCGGCCGGCAGGTGTGGCAGGGAGCCGACCTGGGAGCGCACTTTGTCTGGCCTATACGCGGTTCTTCCGTGGCCTCGGTAGGAGTGGTCAGCGGCACTAACCTCAAAGGCATGGGGGCAGCCGATGCGAACCAGTACTTTGCAGGCGCCAGCGGATTTCCCGATTACATGATCTTCGGCCTCGACATGCTGCAGCAGGGTGTGAAAGGGGTGAAGCTCGCCGGCTTTTTTTCGGCGGACTGGAAGCTGTCGGAGGAAGACCAGGCGGTCGGTGACTGATGCGCTTTTATCCCTCCGGATAGCTGCTCTTTTCACGCCAGATAAGCACAGAAAAACCCCCAAACAAAGGGCCTGCGGCGCCGGTAATCCCCCGCTTTGTTGGTACCTTTGTCCGACAAAAAAAGACGCCTGATGGAAGAAATAAAAAGCCAGCTGAGGGAGTTGTTTGACCGCATCCCCAGGCGGCATACAGCCGACAATGTAAAAGAGATGTACAGCATCCTGGATGCGTATGAAGATCTGCTGACCACCATGGAGGCCGACCCGCATTACGAGCAAAAGGTGGCGCCTTTTTTTGAAGTGCTGGATCCCGTCCGTACCACCGTTAAAAAGTCGAACGACAACAAGGCTTCCAAGAAAGAAAAAGACGTGCTATTCGACGAGGCTTCCGGGACCCTGAAGGATTCCATGGAAGCCCTGATGCAGTTGTAAGCCTCCCCTATACTTAATCGGAAGCGACCATCGGTACGGAACGTACGGGGGTGCTTTTTTACATCATTCTTGCCCGGAGCCCCGGCAGCATCCGGCCTTCGTCTATCCGGCGCCCGTAGTATGCTGTTGATCCAGGAAACCTTTCTTGGCTTTCCGCTGCGGCATGGGGCTACCGGCCCCTGTCTTTCCCGCATTTACCCTCTCTGGTGCCGCCAATCCTTACCAAGCGAGTATTGGGATGATTCTTTCCGCGCAAGGATAGGCTTGCTGTAAACACTTGTTTAGGAACCGGTGCGGCGGTACCACTGGAGCGGCTGAATTGCGGTTTATTGCTGTCCCGGTGGTTCCTTCCCAAGGGCAGACCGCCCGTTTCCTTTCGACCGTACCCTCAACACTTACCCAATAGCCGGCGGCCGATCTCCCGGCTACCGTTTAACCGGTATCAGACGGTTTGTCCGATATCGGACAGTTTTCCTTTTTCTTTTTCCTGCAACATTCTGAAAGTCAACATTTTAACATTGGCATTTGTATTGGAAGACAGGAGGAAACAAGCCACTGAATGGACACCGCACTTTCCCCGAAAATTTTAACGGCCAAACGAAACAGAACCATCGGCCTGGTGGCGCTTGCCGTAATCATCCTGCTGGCAGCCCTTTGGTTTTTACGCTCCGGGCTGAAAACCTCCGTGGACCGGTCTGAGATCCGCACCGCGGTCGTGGAGCGGGGCAGCATTGAAAACACCCTGAATGCAACCGGCGAGATCATACCGGAATTCGAACAGGTGCTGAGCAGCCCGATCGACGCGGCCATCCGGGAAGTCCGGCTGGATGCCGGCTCCCTGGTAAAAGCCGGAGACGTGATCCTTTCCCTCGACAAAGAAGCAACCGAGGTGGAATATGAGCGGCTGAAATTCCAGGTGGAGCTGAAGCGCAATGCGATCCGGAAGCTGCAGCTGGACCTGAATAAAGCCGTGTATGATACCCGCTCCGCCGACGAGATCAAACAACTGAACATCAGCAGCCTGCAGTCGGCCGTGGAGGATGCGAAGCGCCTGTACAAAGCAGGCGGGGGCACCCGGGAATCCATTGAACAGGCGGAACTGGCGCTGAAGGTGGCCAACCTGGAAAAAGGCCGGCTGGAAAACGAGATCCGGAACAAGCAGCAAACGATGGGGGTGGAGCTCCGCGAAGCCGAGATCGCCGCAGCCATCGAGGAAAGCGGGCTGAACGAACTGGCGCGCAAACTACGGCAGGCCAGCATTGCCGCCACCCGGGGCGGAGTGGTCACCTGGGTGAATAAAAATATAGGTTCCACCATCACCCAGGGCGAGGCGCTGGTACGCATTGCGGACCTCGGAAGCTTCAAGATCAAGGGCTCCATTTCGGATGCCTACCTGGACCAGGTAAAGCTGCAGATGCCGGTACTCATCCGGATCAACGATTCCACCCTGCGGGGTGCGGTTTCCAACATCAATCCATCGGTACAGAACGGGGTGGTTTCCTTTGAAGTGTCGATTGAAGGAAAAAACCACCTGCAGCTGCGGCCCAACCTGAAAGTGGAGCTGTTCCTGGTGACGGCCATGGAACGGGATGTGCTCCGGGTAAGGAACGGTCCGGCCTTCAAGGGAGGCGCCACCCAGGAGCTGTTCATACTGGAAAAGGACAAGGCGGTACGGAAGCCGGTAAACATTGGCCTGAACAACTTCGATTATGTACAGCTGAAAGACGGGGTAAAGCCGGGTGATGTGGTGATCATCTCCGATACGAAATCCTTTAACGATCTCCGGGAGATCCAAATCAAAAACTGACGCAGCCGTGAAAACCCAAATACTCTTTATTCTGTTTGTTACCCTGGGCTGTGTGCGCGTAAAAGCCCAACAGGGGGACACCCTGAGCCTGACGCTGCAGCAGGTGGTGGAGCTGGCCCGGAACCAGTCCATTGCCTCCAAGCAGGCCACTACCGTAAAGGAAACGAAATACTGGGAGTGGCGCACATACCAGTCCAACTACAAGCCGCAGCTCTCCCTGAGCGGGAACATTCCGGGGTACAGCAAGACCTACCGGGAGGTACTGCAGCCGAACGGCACGGTTGCCTTTCAGCCTGTGCGCTACAACAACACGGCCCTGAGCCTGGCCCTCAGCCAGAGCATTGCGAAAACCGGCGGTACGGTATTCGGCACCACGCAGATGCAGCGGTTCGATGATTTTGACCGGCATACCAAGCTGTATAACGGCGTTCCCTATGCCCTGGGCTACAGCCAGCCT
>DATAGL010000654.1:0-5838 GCA_036263755.1 Chitinophagaceae bacterium
GACCAAGGAAACCGGTACCGACATGTTCCGCGACCTTTTCCAGAAAGCCGACTTCTATGACCAGCTGCTGGAAAAGGAGTATGGGTGTACGGAGCTGCTCGAAGAATGAGTTTCAGGTGTTCACTTGTTCACAAGTTCACCAATTGTTGAGGTGGCCTGAGGATGGCAACTGTTTAGTCTGCACTTTGCCGATTTGCTGTTGTGCATGCTGGTCCAGCCTTTGAATTAAGTAATGAAGGAAATGATACGCAACCGGAAACCGGCAAACTTGCGAACAAGCAAGCCGAATGCAACTTCATGCACCAGTCAGGAAATACAGGTTGGATAAACTTATGAACAGGTAAACCCGTGAACATTCAAACTATTTAAGCTTTTGCAAAAAAAACACCTCACCAAAGAACAGGCCCTCCAGAAGCTGAAGCAGTACTGCGCCTACCAGGAACGGAGCCATTCGGAGGTACGGAGCAAGCTTTGGGAATTGGGTGTATGGCGGTCACAGCACGATGAAATCATTTCCTCCCTCATCGAAGAGGATTACCTGAACGAAGAACGGTTTGCCATACAGTATGCAGGGGGGAAGTTCCGGATGAAGGACTGGGGCCGAAAAAAAATCCTGTACGGACTAAAGGAGAAAGGGGTCAGCGAATACTGCATCAAAAAAGCGATGAAAAGCATCGACGAAGAGGCGTATTATAAAACCCTGGATGCCCTGGCGGAGAAAAAATGGGAAACCCTCAAAGGGGAGCAGTACCTCGTGCGCCGTAAAAAAACGGAAGACTACCTGCTGCAGAAAGGCTATGAAAGCGACCTGGTGCGGCAAGCCGTTGCCGGGCTGGCGAAAGGAGGCAATTGAGGAGGAGTAAAAGTAGTATTGGTAGTATAAGTGGTATTGGTGGTATTGGTTGAGGCAGAGGTTTCAGGTCTTATAACTTAAATTATGTTCCTAATACTACTATTACAACCAATACAACCAATACCACCAATACCACCAATACTACTAATACCACTAATACCACCCATACCACTATTCAAATTAAAGTCCCAGTGGAACACTTTCGCAACATCGAAGAATTGCTGGACGTTTTGCCGGATGACCAGCGCCGGCTGACGGAGGTGCTGCGTAAGCTCATCTTTGAGTGCATTCCCGACGCGAAGGAAAAGCTGTCGTACAATGTGCCCTTTTATTCCAGGCATACACGCATTGTGTTCATATGGCCGGGTGCCATGCCCTGGGGCCCTGCACCGAAAGAGGGCGTGGCGCTGGGCTTCTGCCGGGGCAATGAACTGGCTGATCCTTCCTACCTGGAAACAGGCGGCCGCAAGCAGGTATTCACCAAAACCTTTCACACCGTTAAAGACATCGATGCGGAGGCCGTCCGGATGCTGCTTTACGAAGCCCAGGTAGTGGATGAGGAAGCCATGCTGCGCAAAAAGAAAAAGCGGTAACGTTTCTGTTTTTATTCCGGCAGCATTTTTCCTGGTCCCCTGCTAAGCCCCTCTTCCGATGCCAGTCGGCAGGTGCAACCGGAGCCAGA
This sequence comes from Chitinophagaceae bacterium, assembly GCA_036263755.1. GTDB lineage: Bacteria > Bacteroidota > Bacteroidia > Chitinophagales > Chitinophagaceae > Flavisolibacter. The sequence continues at coordinate 1,536 of DATAGL010000654.1, forward strand.
TCGCCGCTAACGGTCACCTCCGCTTGTTAACCCCTTCCGGGAAAAAAAGCAGCGGAAGGGCCTCCTTCCGCTGCCCTTCCGTAGCGTCAGCTTCCGGCACCCGGTTACCGCACGATAATTTTTTCCCGGTGTACTTCCTGTCCGGTGCTGACCTGCACGATGTAGATGCCGCGTGCCAGTACCGGCAGGTGAATCACGGCCGCCCCGCGCAAACCGCCGAGGTCCTGGGCAAAGGCCACCCGGCCCTGCGCGTCTACCAGCTGCAGCCGTCCGCCCGGCTGGCGGAGGTACAGGTTCAGTACCCGGTTATCAATGACATTGGGGGAAACGAACGCCGGTTTTGCTCCTTCTTCCGCCAGGCGCAGAACAGGGGAATAACGCACCGATCCGTCATCGTCCACCATGGCCAGCCGGTAATAGACGGAACTGCCGGAAGCGGCCGGGTGGCGGTATTCGTACGTGCTGCCTCCCTGCCGGGCGGCGGCGACTTCCCCGGCTTTCGAAAAGCTGCGGCCATCCCGGCTCCATTCCACGTTGAAATGATCGGTACCCGATTCGGTGGCCGTGGTCCAGCGCAGCAGGTGAAAGCCGCTTTCGCGGGAGGCGCTGAACGAAGTGAGGCGCACCGGCAGCGGGCCTTCATCGGCCACTGCCACGCGGTACAGGGCATTGCTGCCCTGGGAAACGGCATACAGCTCGCCATCCCGGTCTTCGCCGAAGCCTACCATAAAGCCGGGCAGCCCGGTTTGCACTGTAGTGGTGAACCCGCCGCTGCCGTTGGATTGCAACAGGTAAAAATGGGCCAGGTATACATCCGCCGCCAGGTAATACCCCCGGAGGGAAGGGTACCGGTTGCCCCGGTACACGTAGCCGCCAATAACCGAAGTACCGCTGCCGGCCGGGTTGATGTAATCATACACGGGCCGCGTATGCCAGGGCAGAACGGCGCAGGGCGTAGGAATGCCGGGCGTGGGGATGGACCCCTCGAAACAACGCCAGCCAAAGTTGGCACCGCCCGCGCTGTCGGCAGGGCGGTAGTTGATCTCTTCGCGGGCGTTCTGGCCCACGTCGCCGATCCACATATCACCCGTGGACCGGTCGAAGCTCCAGCGGAACGGGTTGCGCAGGCCCAGGGCCCAGATCTCATCGCGCACGGCCGGATCCGACACAAAAGGATTGTCGGCCGGGATCGTATAATAGGGCGGAGTGGTGAAGTTATCCACGTTGATGCGGATCATTTTGCCCAGCAGGGAGGCACCGTTCTGTGCATTGTTATCGGGGTCGTTGCCGCTGCCGCCGTCGCCGGTAGCAAAGTACAGGTGCCCGTCGGGACCAAAATTAAGGTCGCCGCCATTGTGGTTGGAGAACCGCTTCGGAATAGTCATCAGCACCACTCCGCTTAATGGGTCGGCCGTGTTGGAATCGGCGTCGGATACGCGGTACCGCGCCACCGTTATGGCGCCGTCTCCGCTGCGGGTATAATAAACAAAGAAGTAGCCGTTGGTTTTGTACTGCGGGTGAAAGGCCAGCGAAAGCAACCCGCGCTCCCCGCCGCTGGTCAGCACCGGACCGATATTGAGGAAGGGCGCCGGCAGCAGGGCGCCGTTGCGCACAATCCGCACCGTACCGCCCTGCTCAGCAATGAACAGGCGGTTGTCGTTGGTGGCCGCAATATCCACCGGTGCGGACAGTCCGCCGACCAGCAGGTTCAGATCGATCCGGGGTTGTGCCGTAGCAAAACGGGCTGCCAGCAGCAGGAGCAGCAGCATCACCCGCCGGGGGCGGGTACAGAGGCGGAGCATTTTCATCGTTGGTTTAGGGTTTCTTCTACCTTCGCACAAAATCCGTACCCGACAGTACGAACTTCTAATTCCATCCAGCATGAACCCGTTGTCCGTAACACTCATACAGTCCGACCTGGCCTGGGAAGCCAAGGAAACAAACCTGCGGCGGTTCGAAGAAAAGATCCGCGCCATACCCGGAGGCACACACGTAGTGGTGCTGCCCGAAATGTTCAGCACGGGCTTCAGTATGCGCCCCGAAGCGCTGGCCGAACCCATGGACGGGCCTTCAGTAAGCTGGATGCGCCGCATGGCAGCAGAAAAAAAAGTAGTCCTTACCGGCAGCCTGATGATTGAGGAAGGGGGCCGGTACTACAACCGGCTGATCTGGATGCTGCCCAACGGGCAGTGCGGGGGGTACAACAAGCGCCACCTGTTTGCCAACGGAAAGGAAGACCAGCACTACCAGCCCGGCGACCGGCGCTTTATTGCTTCGGTCAACGGCTGGAAGATCCACCTGGCTATTTGCTACGACCTGCGCTTCCCGGTGTGGAGCCGCCAGCAGTACCACCGGGCGGAAGGCTTTGAATACGACGTGTTTCTCTGCGTGGCCAACTGGCCCGACCGCCGCAGCCACGCGTGGAAAACCCTGCTCCAGGCCCGGGCCATCGAAAACCAGTGCTATGCGGTCGGCGTCAACCGGGTGGGCACCGATGCCCACGGACTGTATCATTCCGGCGACTCGCTGGTGGCCGACCCGCTGGGCCACCTGATCTACCATAAGGCCGACGCCGAGGACGTGCACACCGTACTGCTGGAGCGGGAGCCGCTCGATTCCATCCGCGAGAAGCTGCCTTTCTGGAAGGATGCCGATCCGTTCAGTATCCTGACGGCATAGTATGGATGGGTAGTATGGGTGGTATTAGTGGTATTTGTAGTATTGGGAATATAAAACCTAATGGCAGCTGCGAAGCCTGATCCTTGAGTATTGCGTATTGAATATTGCTTATTTCTCTTTTCAACCGTTCAACTGTAAACCTTCCCCTGAATCAACCCACAATGAACGCTGCTCCTGATGATTCCCGGTTCTGGCTCCTGCGCTGCCCCGTTACAGGCAACGACCTGCACTGGGTAAGCCCCGAGGCGTTCGCGGACTATGGCGTCGGGGCGGAGTTCCTGAAATTCGGCCGGATGAACGGCGGGCTGGTGGACCGGTCCCGGTCTTACTTCTATCCCGTATTCAACGACATCTATATCCTGCTCGCCCGCTATGCCCTGTTTATCGGAGCCGGTACCGATGTCCGCCCGCCCATGTCCTTCGACAAGCAGCGGGTATTTGATTACTACAACGAAGTGGAGTACCAGGCAGTGGGCGACTATCATACGTTTGCCGATGCCGGCAAATGGGTGGACTTCCGACCCGTGGCCCGCGCCTACAAGCACCATGCACTCCGCCGCGTGCAGGATTTTTATACGCCCGGCGGCACTTACTTTCTGGATATCGCTTCGGGACCCGTGGGCTTTCCCGAGAACCTGGCCATGTCCGACGGGTTTGACTACCATGTATGCGTGGACATTTCAGTGAAGGTGCTGCTGCAAGCCCGGGCCAACCTGGCAAAGGCGGGCAAGCAGGGGCTTTTCATCTGCGGCGACATCACCAATATCCCGCTCCGTGCCGATGCCTGCGACGTAGTGGTGTCGCAGCATACGGTGTACCACGTCCACCGGGACGAGCAGGCCCGGGCCGTCAATGAATTGTACCGGGTGGCCCGGCCGGGCGGCACTTTGGTGATCATCTACAGCTGGTTTTACCACAGCTGGCTGATGAACCTCAGCCTGCACGTTGTGCAGCTTTACCGCGTCGCGCGTCATTTCGCCGGCAAGGCGTATGTGCGGCTGTTTCCTTCCCGGCCCCGCCTTTATTTTTATGCGCACCCGCCCCGCTGGTTCCGCACCACCTTTCCTTTCGGTAAGGACATGGAGTTCCATGCGTGGCAAAGCGTAAATAAATATTTCCTGGACCTCTATGTTCATCCGGTACTGGGAGGCGCCCGGTTGCTGCGCTGGCTGACCCGAATGGAGCAAAAGCACAGCCGCCTGCTGGGGCGGATCGGGGAGTATGCAGCTATTGTAGTGAGGAAGAAGAAGGAGCTTTGAGCTGCGAGCTGCGAGGGCTTTACTTGTTAGCAGTGGTTTTTTGTATTGCGGCCCTCCGCATGCTTGTTTGTTCTTTTTTGCTTCAAGGCAAAAAAGAACCAAAGAAGTTCAAGCCTGCCCCAATCGCTACCGCCTGTGGCGGCACACGTCCGCGTGGGCAGGCCCGCGCGTATACAATCGTTTAGCTTGAGGCTCTTCTTAGGTATAGAAGAGCGTGTTTTATCCTATAATCTGGTTATCCTGCGCGGGCGCTGGTCCCGCCTAGGCGGGAAGGTGCTGGAACACTCAAAGAAAATAGCTCTCTGCGCCCTCCTTTTCTCCTTAGCTCTGCGCGAAACCCTGTAACAAGCTAAGTTCACTTCTGT
>DATAGL010000655.1:0-5306 GCA_036263755.1 Chitinophagaceae bacterium
CGCGACCCGAAGCACCTGCAGAGCATGCTGCTGCGCTCCCACGGCCACAAGGGCGCCTCTTTCCTGGAGATCTACCAGAACTGCAACATCTTTAACGATGGCGCCTTTGAAGTCTTTACCGAAAAAGGCACGAAGACCGAAGAAACGATCTTCCTCGAACAGGGTCAGCCCCTGCTCTTCGGGGCCAATAAAGACAAGGGCATCCGGCTCGATGGCTTCAAGCCGGTGGCGGTTTCGCTCAATGAAGGCTACAGCGCCGACGACCTCTGGATCCACGACGAAGGCGACATCTTCAAGGCGCAGATCCTGACCCGCATCTTCGACGACCCCCGCCAGTCCGGCCACCTGCCCCGCCCCTTCGGCGTATTTTACCAGGTAGACCGGCCCACGTACGAAGACGCCATGCGCCTTCAGCTGGAAGATGCCTCCGCCCGTAAACCCGCCGACCTGGACGCACTGCTGCGCGGACGGGAAGTGTGGACCATTAGTTAGGTATTTGGAGTTGGGAGTTGGGAATTTGGAGTTGAATAAGTTGAATCGTTGATAAGTTCATAGGAAGCCATCCGTAGCGGGTGGCTTTTTATTTCACGCAAAGCCGCGAAGGAACGCCAGGACACAAAGCATTTCTTTGCGCCTTTGCGAAACTTAGCGGCTTGGCGTGCAACCCCGAAGCAAACGCACCTCCCGCCCGGGCACACACCGTACATCGTACATCGTAAACCGTACATCCCCTCACTGCTCGAACCACTTCTTGAACGACGGCGCTTTCTCCCGGCTTACTTCGATGATGGTTTTGAGCGGCGCCTTCAGGTGCAGGGAGAGCTTGCCGTTGTCGTGCAGGCGGATGCTCTGGATGGCGTGGATGTTGATGATGCACTGGCGGTTGGCCCGGAAAAAGGTTTTCGGGTCCAGCACGTCCTCCACTTCCTCCAGTGAATTGAAATCGAGGAAATACTTTTCATTGCTGAAGGTCTGCAGGAAGTAGAAATTGTCCCGCATGAAATAGGCAATATCCGCCGTAAGCACGGGAATCCACTGCTGGCGCTGGTGCACGATGAACTTTTCCTTGTACATCGGCTTGTTGTCCGCTTTGCCCGAGAGGGTCTTCAGCAGGTCGGCCCAGTCGTTGGGCAGCTTGTCCTCCCGGCTCACCAGGCGCCGGCATTTATCGATGGCGGTTTTCAGCTCCGCCGTATTGATCGGCTTCAGCAGGTAATCCACGCTGTTCACCTTAAAGGCGCGCAGTGCGTATTCATCGTAGGCCGTGGTGAACACCACGGGGCAGCCCAGCTGGTACTCGTCGAAGATCTCAAAGGAAACGCCGTCGGAAAGCTGGATGTCCATGAACATGAAGTCGGGCTCGCGGTTGCTCATCAGCCAGCGCTTGGCCGCGCGCACGCTCGGCAGCACCCCGATCACTTCCACGTCTTCGGCTACGGTCCCGATCTTGCGGATCAGTTCCTGGGCGTTAATGCTTTCGTCTTCCACAATAATTGCCTTCATATAAGAGGAATTTTAACGGTGAATCGGTTTTCGGTTTCTTCCACGCGCACCGGCAGGGTGCTGAGGTAGGTGTAAAAGGAAGTCAGGTTGTCCAGCCCCTGCTTGTTGGAGGTTTCCACGAACTTCTTCCGCTGCAGGTTATTGCTGACCGACAGGTACTGCTCGTTAACGGAGATGCAGATACGCAGCGGCTCCTCCTCGTCGATGATATTATGCTTAATGGCGTTCTCGATCAGGTTCTGCAGTGTCACCGGAACGATCTTGCGGTAATTGTACTCTTCAGGCACCTCGATGTGCACCTGCAGGCCGGCGCCGAAGCGGGTGCGCAGCAGGCTGATATACTGTCCTACGAACCGCAGCTCATCGCCCAGGTGTACCAGCTCGCTTTCCTTGCTTTTCAGGATGTACCGGTAGATCTGCGACATCTCGTCCAGGAACTCCGCCGCCCGGGGCGGGTTCACCTGAATAAGGCCGCTGAGCGAGGTCAGCGAGTTGAAGAGGAAATGCGGGTTCAGGTGCTGCTTCAGGTTTTCGTACAGCGCCATGGCCTTTTCCTTTTCCAGCGAGTAGGCGCGGGTGCGCAGGGCATGGAGCTTTTCCCGCTGGGCCGTGCGCAGCCGGTATACCAGCAGCACGCCCAGCAGCAGCAGGGTGCCCATGAGCACTTTGAACCAGACCGTTTGCGCCACCGGCGTATCGATATGGATGAACAGCTTTTTTCCGGGACTGCTCCAGTCGCCGGGGTCGCCAGTGGCCTTGTACAGGAAAGTGTAGTCGCCGCCCGGCACGTTGGTATAGGTCACGGTACGGTTGCGGGTATAGTGCCAGTTCTTATCGAAGCCTTCCAATTTGTATGCATACCAGCACTGGGCGGCATTGCGGTAATGCGGCGCCGTCAGCTCAAAGGAAAAGAAGTTCTGGTTCGGCTGCAGGCTCACCTGCTTCAGCTCTTCGGCATTTACGGCACTGCTGTCGGTATTCATCACCCGGAAGTCGGTCAGGTATACCGGCGTATGGCTGTGCGAGATGTTCACCTTTTCAGGCTCGAACAGCACGAAGCCCTGGTAGGTGGGATAGATGAACCGGCCATCCCGGAGCCGGTAGCCCTGGTGCTCGGCAAACTGGGCCGAGCAAAGCCCGTCGTTCACATCGAAGTTGATGAAGCGGTTGCGCCGCTTGTCGTAATAGCTCAGCCCATTGCCCGTACCGATCCAGATGCGGTTCAGCCGGTCGGTCAGCAGGCAGGCCGTTTCCGTGGACGGAAGGCCGTCCTTGCGCCTGTAGTTGCGGAATATGTTTCTGGCCTCGTCGTATGCGGACAGTCCGTCGATCGTGGCCACCCAGATGGTGCCTTCCCGGTCTTCGGTAAAAGAAGTGACGACTTCATTCACCAGGCTGTCTTTTCCCCCGGACCGGAACTGGCGCAGCGTTCCCGCGGCGGGATCATACAGGAACACCCCGGAAGCGGCCAGCCAGTACCGGCCTTTGGAATCCTGGAAGATGGCCCGGTAGATCCGGTTCGCTTCCCTGCCGAGCACGGGATGGGTTTTCAGGTCATCGAATTTCCCGGCCTTTTCGTCCCAACGGTAAAGGCCGCGGTTGCCCCCGGCCCACAGTACGCCTGCGCGGTCCACGTACAGGCACCAGGTGAAGATGGTGCCGATCCCCCGTTTTTCATCGAAGGCCTCGATGGCCCCGGTGCGCGGGTTCCAGCGGTTGACGCCTTCGGCCGTACCGATCCATACATTGCCCGCGCGGTCAGTGGCCAGCGAGCGGATCGAGTTGGAGTGCAGGAGCCGGGGACCGGCCGGCGGGTTCCGGAAATTGGTGAAGCGGCCGGTCTTTTCGTCAAAGCGCGAAAGCCCGTACCCCGTGCCCAGCCATAACTGGCCGCTGCTGTCCTGCGTGGCGGCCCGGCACCAGTAGCCCACCAGCGTATTCTCCTTGTTGTAGGAAAGCTGGATGTTCCGGAAATAACTTTTGGCCGGGTAGAACCAGTCGGCCCCGAATCCTTCCGTGCCCGACCAGATGCCGCCTTCGCGGTCGAGCAGCAGCACGTTGCAATTGTCCACCGAAATACTGGCCGGCTGCACGTGATCGTGCACAAAAGGCGTAAAATCATCGGTGGCGGCATTGTAGCGGATAATGCCGCCCTTGGTGGTGGCCAGCCAGATGGTGCCTTCCCGGTCCTCGAGGATGCGGACGACAAAATTATCCGAGGCCCCTTCATACAGCGGGGGCAGCCGGTCATAACCGGCGAGGAGCCGGCCGCCCGCATCGAGGCGGCAGAGGAGGTTCTTGCCGTTGCCTACACTTACCCAGTACGAGCCGTCGCGGGCCCGGATGGCATACCGTACGCTGGTATCGGCCGGGTCGCGGGTGTTGGCCACCCGCCAGTGCCGGAGCGCGCCCGAGCCGGGATGATACAGGAAGAGGCCCGCCCGCCCGCAGATCAGGACTGTGCCGTCGGGCTGCGCCACTACCTGGGCCACCCGGGCGGTGTCCAGCACCGGCAGCCCCGTGCGGCGCACTGTTTTGGATGACTTATCCACGATGAACAGCCCCTTGCTGGTAGCGGCCCAGAGAGAACGCCCGTCGCGTTCGGCAAGGGAAAACACATGGGCGGAATCCAGGGCACAGGCCTGGAAATCGTCGCGCTCGTAGCGGTATATGCAAAGACCGGTGCGCGTGCCGATCCAGACCGTGCCTTGCGCATCGCACAGCAGGGAGGAAACGGCATGGTTGGGCAGGTCGCCGGGGCGGCCTTCGCTGTAATAAGATTTAACCGTATACCCGTTGTACCGGCTCAGGCCGTGCAGGGTACCCAGCCAGATAAAGCCGTATTTGTCCTGGGCCAGGGCGCGCACGACGTTGTTGCTCAGCCCCTGCGCACTGTTGAGGTGCTTGAAATGGAACTGCGTCAGCTGGGTGCGGCCGCCGAGGGCAGCCAGCAGGGCAGCCAGCAGGAGTATATGGCAAGCGGAAAAGCGTTTCATCCGGCCGCTAAAAAATAAGGGTTCATGTGCAGAATGGCAAGTGCCATAGCTTCCAATGTACCGCATTGTTCCGTGCGGAACGGGCCGGCGCCGGACGAAGCGTAGGGAATTTCTTTATGAAGCGGGGGATTTTTGTGGATGAAGCGTTGGCGCTGCGCTGGGCTTTCTTTGTCAGGGGTTTGTTTTTGTTTTGTGGCACTCCGCAGGTTCTTCATTGTTCTTTTTTGCCTTGAAGCAAAAAAGAACCAAAAAAGTTCAAGCCTGCCCCAATCGCTCCGCGTGGGCAGGCGGCCCGCGCGCATATACAATCCTTTAGTTTGGATCTTAACTTAGGCCAGCACAGCGTGCTTTTGTCTTATGTCTCATCACCCTGCGCAGGCGCTTCTATTCCGCTGCTCATCCTTCATCAGTAAGCTCATGCAGCTTGACGCGCAATAAGGCGCTGGACCACCCGAATAAAATAGCTCTCTGCGCCCTCCTTTTCTCCGTTAGCTCTGCGCGAAACCCTGCAACGGTCAAGAGAATACTCCGGTACCCGTAAACACATCGTACACCGTACATCGTACATCGTAAATAAAAAAAGCCTCCACTCGGGAGGCTTTGTATAAAAATAAGGTAAAGCTTAAACGGCTTCAGCGGAGATCTTCTTCTGGAAGCGCTTGCGCTCTTCTTCGTCGAGGATGGTTTTGCGCATCCGGATGAAGTTGGGGGTTACCTCGATGCACTCGTCCTGCTGGATGTATTCCATGCATTCCTCGAGCGTCATCAGGCGCTTGGGCGGCAGGCTTACCGTACCGTCGGAGCCGG
>DATAGL010000656.1:0-13100 GCA_036263755.1 Chitinophagaceae bacterium
CCAGCCTTCGGTCTTGAAGGTATTGTTGGCAGCCGTTTTCCAGGGCGTATAACGGTAGCGGTACGGACCGCCATCACCGCCTACGCGCATCAGCAGGGTTCCGTTTTTCCAGGCTGTGGGCATGTTCATTTCAAACTTCAGTGCATAGTTGGAAACGGCGTCGGAAAGTACATTGTCCGGAACAAGCGGATTGTTGTTCATGTTTACGGCGCGGTTGTTTTCCCACCAGCTGTTGTTGCCAGCCGGTACGCCGCCGTTGGGATTCACCTGGATATAGTTGCCGCGGTTGCCCGGGAACTTGGAGGCGTCGTTGGACTTGATACCACCCCACCAGGCCCAGCCGAACTTCGGATCGCCGTCTTCAAAGTTGGCGACCATGCCCGTATGGTGCGTGTTGCCGAATTCGATGTTCTGGTTGAAGCCCGTGCCGTACTTGCTCACTACCTGGACGGTACCGGTCTCGGTGAGTCCGGCAGGAACGGTCACGCGGATCGTGGCCGTATCCACTACGGTTAGGTTGGTGCCTTCCAGGTTACCGGGGAAGATCACTTTTTCGATACCGAAGAAGTCGGTACCGCGGATGGTCACCACTTCACCGGGAAGAGCCATTTCATTGGAAATGGAGCGTACCGATGGCGGAGGCGGAACGAGTTTGAAGTCGTACACGGCTTCGCCCTTCGGCGTAACGATCCGCATCTTGTTGGACACGGCAGGGTTGGTGGCTTCCGTTACGATATTGCTCGGGATCTGCAACACAATATTGGTATTGGTTACATAGGTCGAGGTAAACGGAACGGGCTGGTCGTTGATGAAAATGTTGGTCAGCCCTTTAAAGTTCTGGCCCTGGATAATGATGTATTTCCCGGTGAGTGAAGTAGTAAAGGTGCTGTCGCGGTTGGTGCTGTCAGCGGCCCGCACGCTGCTGATGACAGGAGGACCGGCTGCCACCTCATCATCGCCTTCCTTGTCGCAGGAAACTGCCAGGATCGAAAGGGACGCGAGCAGGAACAGCAGCAGCTTATTGAATTGAAGCGATACGTGTTTCATATCTGTAGTCTTTTGAAGAGCGTTAGAAAGTTTGATTAAGGCATCTTGCTGAAATCGAACGGAACGGCCGGCTGGTTCAGGTTCGGCGCGCGGAGCAGTTCATTTGCAGGAATCGGCAGGAAGAACGTGGCCGCAGATGCCGGGTAGTACATCGGATTGTAGGTTACCGTGTATTCGCGCGGATGGGTACCGGCTTTGTACGTGATGGTATAATCCCCTTTGTCCTGCTTGGCAATGATGTCCAGCGCTTTTGCCGGGTTGAAATAATACAGGCGCACGAGCTCATACCAGGCCTGGCCTTCCATGGCGAATTCGATCCGGCGCTCGTTCCAGATATTGTCAAAAGTCAGCTCATCCACCGGGGCCACACCGGCCCGCTCGCGCACACGGTTAAAATACTCCAGGGCCTCCGGGTCCGTGGTGCTGGCATTGTTGCCGAGGATTGCCTCGGCATAGGTCAGGTATACGTCTGACAGGCGCAGCATGTAGGTTTTAATGTTGGCGGCCATGAAGGTGCCACCACCATTGCGTGCCGGGGTACCGATGATGTATTTCTTCACGTTGGCGCGGTCGGTGATATCATACTTGATACCGTTCTCACCCAGTTCGGGGTAGGCATCTCCATTGAACATAAAGGAAGCTTTCCGGCGGATGGAATCATTCAGGTTGGCCATGTAGTACCGTACCAGGTCAGCGGAGGCACCGTGGGCGCGGCCCCAGCCGTCGCCGGTGGTGGTCACTTCCGGAGCATAGGCCATATAAGCCTGGAAGGAGTTGTTCACGCCCCAGGGCTGGCTTTGCGGCAGCCAGTAAAGAGCGAACAGGGTTTCCTTGTTTGTCTTCTGCCAGTTGTTGTTCTCGCTGCGGAACAGGTCGTAATAATTAGGCTCCAGCTGGAAAGGACTGTTTTTAATAACGCTGGCGGCATAATGCTTGGCGCTGTCCAGGTCGGCCTGGTTGCGGGTGCCATTCTGTCCCACACCGGAGCGGATGAGGTACATCTTGGCCAGCATGCCTTCGGCAGCCCATTTCGTCAGGCGGCCCTCACCCATGGGGGCGGAAGTCAGGTTCTGCGAAGCAAAACGCAGGTCGCGGATAATGAATTCCCAGATGCTTTCCACCGTGTTCTTGCGCAGCGAGGTATCAGAGCCCTGGTTCACGTTGTCGTAAATAATGGGCAGCTCGCCGAACAGGCGCACCAGGTAGGAGTAGGCAACGCCGCGCATAAAGCGGGCTTCACCGCGGGCATAGTTCTTTACTCCTTCGTTTACGTTGGTGGCATAGCGGTCGATGTTGGCCATCGTCACGTTGCTCTGGGCAATGATCTTGTAAAAGGACTGGTAAGCGGACAGCAGCGCCGCATTCGTATTGGATACGGTGAACTGGTAGAACGGGTTCCAGTCGTTGGAGATCATGTTGCCGCCCCGGGCATCACCGATACCGAAGGAGCTTTTATCGTTATAATCGAACCAAACGATGTTGTACAGGGGGGCCGTACCCGCAAGCACTTCGGCTTCGGTACGGTAAAAATTGCCTGCATTGATTACGGTCAGCGGGGGGCGCTCCAGGAAGTCTTTCTTACAACCGGCCAGCACGCCCGCGGCCATCAGGCATATGAGTAAGGAATAGTGTACGCGTTTCATTGTTTTCTTTTTTACCAATTAGAAATTCACTTGCAGGTTCAGGGTATACATCCGGGTGGAAGGATAACGTCCGTAATCCACACCTACAAGGTTGCCTCCGTAAGTACCCACTTCCGGATCATATCCTGTGTACTTGGTGAAGGTGGCCAGGTTCTGCACACCGGCCGCCAGGCGCACACCTTCCAGGTGCAGGCGCTGGGAAATCTTGTTGGGAATGTTATAAGCCAGCTGCACGTTCTTGATGCGGATGAACGAGCCGTCTTCCACATACCACTGCGTAGCCTTGCCGTTGTCGTTGGCAGCGTTGCCGGTGATCCGCTGGATGCGGGTACCGGGGTTCAGCAGCACTGGGTCTCCGGCCGGATCCACCGTAGATACGCGGGCAAAGTTGAACGCATTCTTCAGCATGCCGTTTCCTACACCGGCCCCGTTGGGGTTCTCGTTGCGGAAGCGGGCGTAGTTGAAGATGTCGTTTCCTTGCGCACCGTTCACAAAGGCCATCAGCTCGAAGTTCTTATACGAGAACGTGTTCGAAAGACCAAACGTGAACTTGGGCCAGGGGTTGCCGATCACGGTCATGTCTGCCTGTGTGATATATCCGTCGCCGTTCACATCGCGGAACTTCACGTCGCCCACCCAGGTACCGGTATTGGGATTCACGTTCACGGTACTGGTGCCGGGCGTCTGGATCGCATGTTCCTGGATCTCTTTCACGCTCTCGAAAATGCCAAGGGCCTCGTAACCGTAAAACTGCCAGGCAGGCTGTCCCACAGCGCTGCGGCTGAGGAAGGACGTCATAAACCAGGCGCTGCGGTTCACCGGCGTATTGCGGTACAGCTCCGTGATCTTGTTGCGGTCAAGCGAGAAGTTCAGACCGGTTCTCCAGGTAAAGGGCTTTTCAATATTCACCGAGTTGATGGTGATACCGAAGCCGCGGTTTTCCATGGCACCGATGTTCACGCCGGGAAAGCGGATGTAACCGGGCGACCATTCGTTGTTGCCGCCGGAATAATACGGAAGCTCGTTCAGTGTCAGCAGGCCGTCTGTCTTTTTCACATAGGCATCGGCGATCACCTCGAGGCGGTTGCGGAACATATGCAGGTCGAAGCCGACGTTGAAAGCTTTTGTTTCTTCCCAGGTGAGGTCGGGGTTGGCAAAGTTGCCGGCAATGTAGCCGTTACCCCAGGGCGTGGGTACCCGCTCGAGGTTCGCATAAAAGCTCTGGCTGGTATTCTGGCTGCCGGTGATACCGTACTCCACGCGGAGCTTCAGGTCATTCACAGCGGCCAGGTTCTGCATGAAGGATTCTTCGCTGATTTTCCAGGCCACGGAAGCGGCAGGAAAATGACCCCAGCGCTTGTTCGGTCCGAAAGCGGCGGATCCGTCGGCCCGGTAAGAAGCCTGCAGAATGTATTTGTCCTTGAACATATAGTTCAGGCGGCCGAAATAGGATTCCGAAGCCCAGGACCCGCGGGCGGACGTGGGCGGGTTCACTACGGTGGTACCGCCGTTCAGGTCCGTGATATCATTGTTGATGAAACCCTGGGTTTCGGCCCAGATGTTTTCCCAACGGCTTTCCTGTGCTTCGTGCGAGGCCATGATTCCGAAATCATGGTCCTGGATCTGGCGGTTGTACCGCAGGAGCTGTGTCCAGCCCCACCAGTTGCTGTTGTTGGAAGCGCGCACTGAAGACGAAGTGGTCACTTTAAAGTTACCGAACTCGTAAGCCGGCTTGAACTGCATGTTGTTGCCGTATTCGATATTACCGTTCAGTTCTGTACGGAAAACGAGGCCTTTGAGGAAAGTCAGTTCTGCGAAGGCAGATCCGATACCGCTGGTCCGCTTGAACACGTTCTGGTTGATCGAAGCGAGGGCCACGGGGTTGGTCTGACGGAACTGCGTCTGGTCAGGACCGCCCCAGTTGCCGTTCGCATCTTTCAGGGGAACGGAAGGCGCCTGCGTGATGGCGATGTTGATGATGTCATCATTGGTCACTGTCAGGTCTTCCTTCGTGCCGGAACCGGAAAGGTTCGTACCCAGCTTGATCCAGCTGCGGGGGTTCGTTTCCAGGTTCAGGCGCACCGAAGAACGGCGGAAGCCGGAACCGATGGCGATACCGTCCTGGTTCAGGTGCTCGCCCGACAGGTAGAAGGTCGTATTGTTGGCACCGCCGCTAAGGGAAACCTGGTGCTTCATCATGCCGGCGGTCTTCAGCAGCTCGCGCTGCCAGTTGGTGCCTTCGCCCAGTACGGAAGGATCGGCAAACATGGGGTTCACCGTGGTGCCGCCTACTTTGGCGACTTCATTCATGAAGATGGCGTACTCCTGCAGGGTCATGGTCGGCACGTATTTCGGCCGGTCCTGCAGGGTGTAGAAGGTATTGTAGGAGAAGCGGGAACGTCCCGAGCGGCCGCGCTTCGTGGTGATCACGATCACGCCGTTGGACCCGCGCGAGCCGTAGATGGCTGTTGCCGAAGGGCCCTGCAGGATGTTCATGCTTTCCACATCGTCGGGGTTCAGGGTAGACAGGATGTTGGAACCGTTGGACCCGTTGTTCGGCTGGATCTGCACCCCGTCAATTACATACAGCGGCTGGGTGTTGCCGGAGATGGAGTTGATACCGCGGATGTTCACCGTCAGCGGAGAGCCGGGCTGGCCGCTGTTGGAAGAAACATACACGTTCGAAGCGCGGCCCTGGAGGGCCTGCTCGAGGGTCGTGTTCACGGTCTTCTGGATGTCTTCAGCCGATACGGAAACCTGGGAGGAGCTCAGGTCGGATTTGCGCATCCGGCCGTAGCCAACCACCACCACGTCTTCCATGGTGCGTACGTTCTCGGTAAGTGTTGTATTTACCGTGGTTTCGCTGCCCAGCTTTACTTCGCGGGAAGTGAAGCCCACACCGGTAAACACCAGCGTTTCACCGGGAGCCGCCTCAATGGAGTACTCACCGCTTTCATTGGTCACTGCCGAGCGGGTCGTGCCCTTCACCTGCACCGTCACGCCGGCAACGGTCCGTTCCGTGTTGGTGGTCTGGATGCGACCCGTGATTCTTCTTTGCTGTGCGCTAGCGGTAGTGATACCCAGCACCAGCACGGAAAGGAATGTCCAGAGATAGACAGTCAGTTTCCCTTTTGATTTGCATCTTTTCATATACAAGCATTAGTGTTTAGAAAAAAATTTATGGTTTGCGGTTTACCGTAATCGCTTTGCCGGTGTATGTTACCCGGGCATCGGCCGTACGGGCAGGATCAAACCCGGCCGGCCGGTCCTTTGAAACCCATACAACTTCGAATGTACGCTGCTGCAGCATGCCGGGGAACGAGCCCTTCCGGTCACGGATCGTCAGCGTTTTTTTCAGTTCATTGTACTGGAAGTCGATCGTGGCGAACTGCCCTTTCTCATAATTGTAATTCACACCTTCATCCTCATACAGGGTGAAACTGGCGTCCCGGCCCGTATACACGTACAGGGTAATGGTATCGGCCTGTTTTTCATCGGTGTATTGCAGCTCGGGACCCATGGGCAGAATGCTTCCTTCCCGTACATACAGCGGCATCCGCTCGTAAGGGGCATCGGCTGTTACATCCTGGCCACCGGTGCGATACGCACCCGAGTAGAAGTCATACCAACCGGTCCCGGCCGGCAGGTACAGTTTCCGCTGCCGCTCCTTATAGGTGTACACCGGGTTGACCAGCAGCGAAGGGCCGAACAGGTACTGGTCGCCGATGTAAGCAACACGCGGGTCGCCCGGGAAATCCATGGCCAGTCCGCGCATCAGGGTATAGTGCTGGTGATAGGTTTTACCGGCCAGCGAATAGATGTAGGGCAGCAGGCGGTACCGCAGGTGATCGTAGTACAGCATACTGCTGTAGGCCGGATGGCCTTCCGGTGCGGTATTATAGATCTCGCGGAAAGGAAACTGGCCGTGTACGCGGAACAGGGGCACAAAGGCACCGAACTGGTACCAGCGGGTCTGCAGCTCGCGCCATTCTTCCTGGTCGGCGGCATTGGGACGGTGAAAACGCGGCTCCACCACGAAGCCGCCGATGTCCATGGTCCAGTACGGAAGTCCTGACATGGAGAAGTTCAGCCCGGCGGAAATCTGCGCCTTCATATCATGCCAGCGGGCCCCGATGTCGCCGCTCCAGGTGGCGGCGGCATAGCGCTGCAGGCCGGGGAACCCGGACCGGGTAAGGATGAACACCCGGCTGCCGGGTTTGGTAGCCCGCTGTCCTTCATAAATACCTTTTGCGTTCAGCAAGGGATAGGCGTTCAGCACTTCGGCCGCAGGGCCGGCCGCGGTGCCCAGCATCTGGTCTTTCCGCTTTTCGGGACTGACATTGGACAGGATATCCGGTTCGCTGGCATCCATCCACCAGGCATCCACACCTTTGGTGTACAGCTTTTCGTTCAGCAGGTCCCAGAAGCCTTTCTGCGCCTCTTCATTAAATACATCGTAAAAAGTGGATACGTAGCCTTTTCCGATCCAGTCGCGCTGCCGGTCCGCCACGTTGCGGCGGTACAGCCAGCCTTTCCTGTTGAACTCGTTATAGGCAGGGATGCCTTCGTAAAATTTAGGCCATACGGAGATCATCACCCGGGTATGGTACTGATCATGCAGGGTGCGTACGGCGCTGTCGAAATTCGGAAAACGGGCCGGGTCAAACTCCTGGCTCCCCCACTCCGCTTCTTTCCAGTAACTCCAGTCCTGCACAATATTATCCAGCGGGATCCGGCGCTTCCGGAATTCGGCAACGGTTTCCACCAGTTCCTTTTCGGTCTTGTAGCGCTCGCGGCTCTGCCATTTGCCGAAAACCCATTTGGGCATCATAACGGCCGGGCCCGTCAGCTTGCGGTAGCCTGCAATGACGCTGTCCATATTCGTTCCGGAGATAAAATAATAATCGAGGCGCTGGCCGGCTTCGGAATCGAAAGCAAACACATCCGGCTGCGTGGACGGTTCCAGCCACCGGGCCGTGAGGTACGATTCGCTGCCGGCCGGGATCCACTGGATCCGGATGCTGTTCTTTGTTCCTTTTTTTACCGGGAAGTCCACCAGGGCCGGTGCCGGGTTCCAGGCCTCGCGCCAGCGGTCCAAAACTTCTTTACCGTTCAGCCATACCTTCAGGTACCCCCCGTAGGTAAAGCGGAACGAATGAACATCGTCGAAGGCCGAGCGGAAACTGCCTTCCCAGGTAATGCTGCCGTTGGCCACGTTAAAAGAATCCGGGAGGTGGCGCTTGGAATCGCCCAGCCATTCGTAATTGATGGCCGATTCGGCCCGGCGGAAGGCAATCGCCTCCGGCTTTTTCTGGTCATTGGCGTAGGAAGCCGTGAGCCAGCCGGGTGTGCCTTCCTTGTCGAACAGCTCCAATGACGACAACGGGCGGAAGCTGCGGCCGTCCCCGGCCTGGGTCAGTGAATTATTGTCCCAGAGCACCCCGTAGTTTTTGGAAGAAATAAGAAAAGGGATGGCCACTTCGGTGTTGTTCTGCCAGAGGAAGACCGGGCGGGTCCGGTAATTATAAATGTCGTCCTGGTGCTGCCCGAGACCGTACCAGGCGTCCCCGGCAGGGGCGCGGAAGGCCTGCCGGATCCCCCAGGAGGGCTTTCCTTCAAAAACGGCCGGTTTCAGGGTCCTGCCCCCGGCTTCTTCGCCCAGCAGCCGGCGGCCCCGGGTATCAAAAAAGGCAACGGCTCCGGTCCGGAGCGTCACGGTAGCTACCAATTCGCGGGTACGCAGGGAAATAACGTCTTTACCGGGAACTACATCCCATTTTACGGAGGGGTCTTTTTTATAAACCGTGATAAAGCTTTTGGAAGTGGAGTCGGCACCGGAGGGAAGGGCCAGCACCCGGATGATATTTTCGGCTACTACCTGGAGGCGGACCCGGGCGGCACCACCTGAAAAAGCGGGGTCAGGGGTTACCAGGATGCCGTCTTCGGTTTTAATAAACGAAGCGTCGCCGGGATTGCGGCCAAAACAGAAGAAACCCGCACACAGAAAAAGGCAGAAAAGGACTGATCCTTTTAAACTCATACAGCAAGACTTTTAGCAAACCGGACCTGGACGGACCGTTCACTAAAAGTAGAGGGATTCCCCTAGCCGGGGGGTATGGGTATGTTTCCGATTGGGGGCACAAATGTTAACCGGCGTCCCTAACGCGTTGATTTACGGGGAAATAAATGTTAACCTGAGTCCGGTTACTGCGGATTTCATGAGGAAAAGCCACAAGAAGGCAAAGGGTAAATATTCAGGAATCGGGAGATTCTTTCAGGGATTTTTCTTCCTTACGGCTGGCCTGATATACGGATGGGGTCTGGCCGAATTCCTCCCGGAAGTATTTGGAAAAGATCTTGGGATTATTAAAGCCCACCTGGTAAGCCACCTCGGCAATGGTCAGCCCGCTGCGCTCCAGGAGCTGGGCTCCCCTTTTCAGCCGCAGTATCCGGATAAATTCAAGGGGAGTCTTACCCGTGAGGGAAAGCAGTTTTTTATACAACGCCACCCGGCTCATATATAATTCCTTGCTCAGCTCTTCCACGCCGAAGTCGGGGTTGGACATGCCTTTGTCGACAGCGGCAAGGGCATTTTTCAGGAACTGTTCATCCACCGGGGTCACCGCCAGCGAGGCGGGATTGACCTCCAGCTGCTTCTGGAAATTTTTGCGCAGCTGTTTCTGCCGGGCCATCAGGTTCCGGATCCGGGAGGCCAGGATCTCGAAAGTGAACGGTTTGGTAATATAATCGGAAGCGCCCACCTGGAAGCCCTCCACCTGGGTGGCTTCCGAACTCATGGCCGTGAGCAGGATAATGGGAATATGGGCCGTGCGCGGGTCGTTTTTCATCCGGCGCGACAGCTCGATGCCCGAAAGGCCCGGCATCATAATGTCGGAGACCACCAGGTCCGGCTGCCCGTTCTTTACTTTTTCCCAGCCATCCTTTCCGTTGGAGGCCTCCACCACCGTATAGTGCTGCTTCAGGTTATCCTTTAAATAAAAGCGGAAATCCTCGTTGTCTTCCACCAGCAGGATGGTGGTGCGCCGGGTTCTGCCGTCTTCTGCGGGCTCTTCCCCTTCTGATATAGTATTTTCCACCTCCGGCCCTGGTATATCTGATAAGGGCACCGGCTCGCCCGCCGTTTTCACCGGGAGGGTAACAAGGAAAGCGCTGCCTTTCTCCGGAACGCTGTTCACGGTGATCGTGCCACCGTGCAGCTTTACGAATTCGCGGGTGATCACCAGTCCGATTCCGCTGCCCTGGTTGATCATGTTATCCGGCACGTCGTTCTGGAAAAAGCGTTCGAAGATCTTTTCCTGTTTATCGGCCGGGATACCAATACCTGTATCCTGTACGGTAAGCAGCAGCGACCCTTCGGTTTCCGCCCCCACGGGGGGCCGGTAATCAAGAGTTACCTGCACGGACCCGTCCTGGTGGGTGTACTTGAAAGCATTGGAAAGCAGGTTGAACAGGATCTTTTCCAGCTTATCCTTATCGAAATAAGTTTCCAGGGAAGGGATCTCGCTGTGAAAAGAAAACCGGATGTGCTTGTTTTCGGCTATATCGGTAAATGAATAGGAAATATCGCGGGTAAAGCGGACAATATCGCCCAGCGTGGGATGGAGCTTAAACTCTTGCACCTCCATCTTCCGGAAGTCCAGCAGCTGGTTGACCAGGTTCAGCAACCGCTTTGCATTCCGCTGGACCAATTGCAGCTGCTTTTTCTGGTCGCCGTCCTGCAGGTGTTTCAGAATGCGGTCCAGCGGGGAAAGGATGAGGCTCAGCGGGGTGCGGAACTCATGGCTCACATTGGTAAAGAACTTGGTTTTGAGGGCATCCAGCGCCTGGACCCGCTCGGCTTCTTTCCGTTGCTGCTCCACTTCAAAGCGCATCCGGGCCCGCTCCAGCAGAAAGCGCCGGGCCAGCCACAGCACCAGCCCCAGCAGCAGGGCATAAAGAACGAAAGCCAGCGGCGTGCGCCAGAACGGCGGCCGGATGATCACTTTCAATGACTTTACCTTTTCGTTCCAGCTACCGTCGGGGTTGGTGGCCCTGACCTTGAACGTATAAGTTCCCGGGTCAAGGTTGGTGAAGGTAATGCGGCGCTGGCTGCCGTCGGTGTACAGCCAGTCCCGGTTAAAGCCTTCCATTTTGTAGGCATAGCGGCTTTTGCGGCCATGGGCAAAATCCAGGGCTGCAAATTCTATGGAGAATACATTCTGGTCGTACCGCAGCTGCACGGTTTCCGCCCCGGTGATGGATTCGGGCAGCACGACCCGCCCGTTAAAAGGGCGGCCGGCTTCCACCGGCTGATTGAAGATGTGAAAGGAAGTAAACACGATCACCGGAGGTTGCGCCGCTACCGGGAAAGCGCCCGGATCTATAAGGTTGAAACCGGAGGGACCGCCCACGATCAGCTCACCGCTCCGCAGGCGCAGGGCGGCGTTTTCGTTCCATTCCCGGCCCTGCAGGTTGTTGGCTTCGTCGTACTCGCGAACGGTAAACCGGAGATTGGCCGCATCGGTCCCTTCCACCTTAAGGCTGGCCAGCCCGTTGGGAGTGGTAATCCAGATCCCTCCCTCGCGGTCTTCAGTCAGGGTAAGAATGGTATTATCCGGCAGCCCGTGTTCGGTGGTAAAGGTGCGAAAGGTATTGGTCCGCGGGTTCAGCAGGTTCAGTCCCTCACGCGTTCCGGCCCAGAGCAGACCCCGACGGTCAATGAGCAGGCTGATCATGTTGTTGTTACTGAGCGAGCCCGGCTGCCCGTTGCCGAGGTAATGACGAAAGCGGCCATCCTTCTGCAGCACGTCAATGCCGAATGCGGTGCCGATCCAGAGGTTGCCTTCCCGGTCTTCGGTCAGCGCAGAAATATAGTTGGACTGCAGCTGGCCCTGCTGCTGGTTGAAACGGCGGAAGGTTCCCTTTTCCCGGTCCATCAGGTTCAGCCCGCCATCGAGCGTACCCACCCAAAGGCGGCCGGACCGGTCCTCCAGGATCTCCCATACCCGGTCGTCGGAAAGACTAGTGCTGTCCCCCGGGCGCTGGCGAAAATGAGTAAAGCCGTTTCCGTCAAACCGGTTCAGGCCCCCGGTATAGGTACCGGCCCAGACAACCCCCTTTTTGTCCATATGCAGGGAAACAATGACATTGTTACTCAGGCTGCGAGGATTATCCGGGTTATGCAGGTACTGGGTGAAACGGCCCGAAGCCCGGTCAAAATAAATGAGGCCGCCCCCGTTGGCACCGATCCAGATATTTCCCTTCGGGTCTTCAACGAACTGGTTCACATCATCAAAGGACAGGGAATGGGGGTCGCCGGCCTGGTTACGGTAATGCGGGAACTTTACGATCCGGTCGTTCTGATACGAAACGCCCTGCTTAAAAGTGCCGGCCCAGATCATCCCGTCCCGGTCCCGGTACAGGGTATATATGGAATTTTGAGAAAGGCTTTTCGGGTCACCAGGATTATGCAACAGCTGGCGGATCCGTCCGGTTTTTTTGTCCACCAGATTAATCCCCCCGTGGTCCGTGCCGATCCAGATCATTCCTTTCCGGTCCTGGATGATCCCATTGATCAGGTCGGCTGCCAGCCGGGCCCCGGGGTTTCCGGAATGATAGTGTACCACCCTGCCCGTGGCCGGGTTCCAGTGAAAAGCTCCTTTTGGGCCCCGTGTTTGCGAAATGGTCCAGATCCAGAGGTCGCCGTCCGCATCGGCGAACAGCTGGTACTCGGCCGCCACGTGGCCATTCAGCTGCTGCAAAGCCGGGCTCCGGGTGACGGCCTGGCCGTCCGCTTCCTGCAAACCCATCAAAAGCCCGTCGCGGCGGATGGCCCAAATCGTTCCCCCTTTTCCTTCGGCAATACTGATCACGGACCCCCTCTCCCCATCTGTAGCGATGCGCACCGCTCTTTTTCCGGCTGCCGGAACCCGGTACAGGCCGCTGTCGAGCACAAACCAATACTGGCCCGACCGTGTGGGGAGGATCTGGCGGACCACCGTCCCCGGCAGGCCGAGGGAAGCGAGGTATGGCTGTACGGAAGGATTGAATCGTTCGGTGCGGGAATCGTAGAGGGAGGCTCCGCTGCGGGTATTGATCCAGAGGAGTCCGCCGGGCGCCTCGAACAGCGCGGAAATGTAATTGTCGTTCAGGGAAGCTGAGTCGCCGGGCCGCTGGCGGAAGGTGCGCACCGAATATCCGTCGAAGCGGTTCAGCCCCGACATGGTGCCCAGCCAGACAAACCCGGTCCGGTCGCGTAAAATCGTATTGACCTGGTTATGGGAAAGGCCGCCGGTGACGTCCAGCCGGGAAAAAAGGTAAGAATGCTCCTGCCCTTCGCCGGACAGGCATCCGGCCCAGCAAAACAATAGGATCAGCAGGCAGCGCAGGAACATGTAATGTGTTTGATGA
>DATAGL010000657.1:0-4459 GCA_036263755.1 Chitinophagaceae bacterium
AATCTTATGAGGATTAACGGGGAGAGGTCAAATTTAAGACGCCACTGCGGCAAACTGGTGAAGGGTTTCCACCAACTCCCGGTTTTCGGAAGCAGTGCCCACCGTTATGCGGAGGCAGTCTTCACACAGGATCACGCTCGAGCGGTTCCGTACAATGATGCCCCGGTTTTTCAGGTAGTCATACGCAGCCGGTGCATCCGAAACTTTTACCAGCAGGAAGTTGGCGTCGGAGGGATAAACCTGCTGCACCGCGGGAAGGTCCTTAAGTGCTGCGGCAAGGCTTTCCCGCTCCTTTACCAGCTCCCGGATCATGGCATTTACCTCCTCCAGGTTGTCCAGGGCTTTCAATGCCAGTTCCTGGGTGGCCTGGTTGATGTTATAGGGGGGCTTGATCTTGTTCAGAACCGAAATGATCTCCTGCGAGGCAATGGTCATACCGAGCCGGAGCGCGGCCAGTCCCCAGGCTTTGGAAAAGGTTTGCAGAACCACGAGGTTCGGGTAGTCCTTCAATTCGGGAATAAAAGAACGCTGGCGGCTGAAATTGATATAGGCTTCATCCACCACTACCAGTCCGTCGAAATTGTTCAGGATCAGTTCCACATCCTCACGGATGAGGCTGTTGGCCGTCGGGTTATTGGGGGAACAGAAAAACAGGATTTTGGTCTGCCCGTCGATGGCTGCTTCCAGTGCTTCCAGGTCGAGCTGGTATGCCGTGGTCAGCGGTACTGCCCGCACCGGAACATCATTGATGTGCGCATATACTTCATACATACCGTAGGTCGGCGGACAGATAACGATGTTATCCGATCCCGGGTTGCAAAAAGCCCGAATCAGCAGGTCAATGCATTCATCGGACCCGTTTCCCAGCAGGATCTGCTCGGCCGCCACCTGCTTGATGGCTCCGATCTTCCGCTTTACTTCCCATTGCAGGGGGTCGGGATAGCGGTTGTACCATTTGAGCAAAGGGGAACCCAGGCTGTTTTCATTGGCGTCGAGAAACACCCTGGCCTCACCCTTAAATTCATCCCGGGCAGAGGAATAAGGTGTCAGGTTCTTTATGTTGGCACGTATCAGGTTATCAAGATTAAAGTTCATGATTGCGGTTTATGATCTCCAATAAAGTACTAAAAATGGTTCTTTATTCCCCGCTCAGGCGGATGCGTACGGCTTCAGCATGAGCCTGCAGCCCTTCGGCTTCCGCCATGGCCATGACGGCAGGGCCGATCCGGTGCAACCCATCCCGGCTGAGTTGCTGGAACGTTATTTTTTTCACGAACGAGTCGAGGCTCACGCCGCTGTACGCCCGCGCAAAGCCATTGGTGGGCAGGGTGTGGTTGGTTCCGCTGGCATAGTCCCCGGCACTTTCCGGTGAATAGGGTCCGATAAAAACGGAACCCGCCTGCTGCACCTGTCCTGCCCATCGCTCCGCTTCCCGGCAGGAGATGATCAGGTGCTCGGCCGCATACTGGTTCACCAGTTCCATAGCCTCTTCCATCGACGGCAGCACGAGCACCTTACTGTGCTGCAGGGCCTGGCGGGCAATTTCCGCCCGCGGCAGCAACAGTCGCTGCGCTTCCACCGCCTCCAACACTTCCTCTGCCCAGTTTTCCCGGGTGGTGACCAGCAGTACCTGGCTATCCGGCCCATGCTCGGCCTGGGAAAGCAGGTCGGCCGCCACGAAAGCGGGGCTGGCCGTTTCATCAGCCAGGACGCACACTTCACTTGGTCCCGCCGGCATATCGATCGCCACCCCTTCCATCTGCACCAGCTGTTTGGCTGCCGTTACATACTGGTTGCCGGGACCAAAAATCTTATCCACTGCGGCCAGCGTTTCCGTGCCGTAAGCCAGAGCGGCAATGGCCTGGGCACCGCCTGCCTTATAGATTTTGCGGATGCCGCACAATTGCGCGGTATACAGGATGGCGGGGTGCAGGCTGCCTTCGCTGTTGCAGGGCGTACAGAGTACAATTTCCCCGCATCCGGCCAGAACGGCCGGTACGGCCAGCATGAGGATCGTGGAAAACAAAGGGGCAGATCCACCGGGGATATACAAACCGACACGGGCTATGCCCACGCTTTTTCGCCAGCAACGGACCCCGGGCACCGTTTCCACGGCTTCCCTTTCCGAACCCTGGGCCGCATGGAAAGTTTCAATGTTTTGTTTTGCCAGTGCAATGGCTTCCTTTAACGCGGCTGGAACTTCGGCCTCAGCGGCCGCGAATTCTTCGTCAGTCACCCAAAAGGAAGTAAGATCGGCTTTATCAAACTGGCGGGTAAACCTGCGCACGGCCTCGTCGCCTTCATTCCGGACGGCATCCAGTACGGCCTGCACCGACCGCATCACTTCACGATTGTCGGAATACGGCCGCTGCAACAATATGCGCCAGGTGGATCGGGGGGGATGTATTATGAGCTGCATTTTCCTTTTCTTTTATTTGCGAACGGCCATTGGAAAACCGCACGATCTTATTCTTTCTTACATTAATTTTTAATAGGCAGCAGGCGATGGATCACAGGATCATCTTTTCGATCGGCACCACCAGGATTCCTTCCGCACCGGCTTCCTTGAGCTTTTCAATTTTCACCCAGAACTCTTCTTCTTCCAGCACACTGTGCACGGAACTCCAGCCGGAAGTGGCCAGCGGCAATACCGTCGGGCTGCGCATACCCGGCAGCAGGGCTATGATCTGCGGCAAGGCCTCATTCGGCGCATTCAGCAGGATATACTTGCTTTTCTTCGCCTTGCGTACCGCCCGGATGCGGAACAGCAGTTGCTGTAGCAGCTTTTCCATCTCCGGCTCCAGTACCCTGCTTTTTACCAGTACGGATTGACTCTGCAGGATGGTTTCCACTTCCTGGAGCCCGTTCATGAATAAAGTAGAACCGCTGCTTACGAGGTCGCAGACTGCATCGGCCAGGCCAATGCCCGGGGCGAGTTCCACCGATCCGCTGATCTCGTGGATCTCGGCCTGTACGCCCTGCCGCTCGAGGAATTGCCGGGTCAGGTACGGGTAAGACGTGGCAATCCTTTTTCCCTGCAGAAAAGCAGCACCGGCATAGGTATCGGTTTTATTCACGGCAATTGATAACCGGCATTTGCCAAAACCCAGCGGTTCGACAATGTCCACTGCTTTGTTCTTTTCCAGCAGCACATTCTCCCCTACCATGCCGATATGCGCTACCGCATCTTCCACGTACTGGGGAATATCGTCATCGCGCAGGAAATACACTTCCGCCGGGAAATGCTCTGCCGTACTCTTCAGCACATTATGGCCGTTCCTGACACCAAGGCCGCAATCGTTCAGCAGTTTCAGCGATTCGTCGTGCAGCCGGCCGGATTTCTGGATTGCAATTTTCAGTTTCATAATAAAAATTAAAAAGGCCTACCTCCCGGTAAGCCTTTTACTATGTTTGGTATACGACACAACACGGCTTACCCCAGTACCGGAGTATGAGCATGATGATGTGTATGTACGTTTAAAATCATAAGTCGCGGCAAATATAAAGAAGAATGAATTCAGGGCCCCGGATTTTTGTCATTTTTTGAAATCCGCCGGATCAACCTTCCTGAAAGCATGTTTGCCGAAAAGAAAGCGGCCTGCCGGAAACCAGTACCAGAGCAGCTGTTACCTCAATCCTTGGTACATTTGAACCTTCCGGCCGATGATGGACCCGGGCCGGGAAACAGTAATGTCCGATAAGATAAAAACCGGTTTGCTGTTTTCGTCCAATCAAATGAACTACAAAATCATCGTTCATGACACATCTGCGTAATACCCTGCTGTTGCAGTTCCTCCTTTTGTTTATGGTGGCTCCGGCGCAGGACGCTGCCCGGTACCGTACGCCGCCCAGGGATATCATGGATCTTGTGCTGGCCAGGCCTACCCCGTCGGTTGCGGTGGACGATAAGGCGCGATGGATGCTCCTGCTCGAACGCAGCGACTTCCCTTCTATTGAAGAACTGGCCCAGCCCGAGCTGCGCATTGCCGGCCTGCGCATCAACCCCGGCAATTTCAGTCCTTCCCGTACCGCTCATTTTTCCGGCCTCCGGCTTCGGGAAGTAGCTACGGGTAGAGAATATACTTTTACCGGCCTGCCCGAACCGCTGCGGCTGAGTAACCTGCAATGGTCACCCGACCAGACCCGCATTGCCTTTCTGCATACCGGTACCAACGCGGTGGACCTTTTTGTGGCCAGCCTTTCGGACCGTTCGGCAAAAAAAGTGAATGTGCAGCCCCTGAATACCGTATTGGGCACCGCCTTCCTGTGGACCGCCCGGAATGAGCTGATTTATAAAACGGTCCTGCCAGGTGCAGCGCTTGACGCCAGGCCACCGGCCCCGTCCGGTCCGGTGGTGCAGGAAAATGCCGGCCGTCCTGTGGCTTCCCGCACTTACCAGGACCTCATCCGCAACTCCTACGAAGAAGCCTTGTTTGCTTTTTACGGGATGGCGCAACTG
>DATAGL010000658.1:0-4951 GCA_036263755.1 Chitinophagaceae bacterium
CAGGGTTGGAGTGCCATGTAAAAGATTGATGAGCGTTAAGAATTTGGGGTACGGACCAATAGTTTTCGAAACTTTGGTACAAAATAAAAGGGTTGGCACAGTATTGGGAAACTAAATTTCAAACAAAGAAATTCCTTCTTAAAGATATTTTTTCGTCGGACGGTTTAGGTAGGGCCAGTATTCTTACTGGCCTTTTTTTATGCCCCTACGGCAAGGCCAGCGGCTCCAGCCGTTCCATCTTCTGCACCACCCGGTAATGGGTTTTCCCGCCCATGCGGTACACCAATACGAGTTCATTCTCCGTGGCCAGCCGCGCCGCCCGCGCCGTGGCCTTCTTCTCCGGTTCCGTGGCCGGGGTCAATTGCAAAACTTTGCCGGTTGTTTTCGGTACCAGCGTAACCGTTCTCGGGTTCCGGGTGATGTTGCGGTTGACCTGGGTCACCGGGGTGGAGTCCACCTCGGTAAACGTAACGCCCTGCCGCTTCCCGCCGATCCACAGCTCCAGCGGGTATACCCGCTTACCCGAGCCGTTGTCCAGGTAAATAAAATAATTCCAGCGCCGGTAGTCGGCCGCCGGCAGCCGCTGGCCGCCTTCGGCAATATCGCCCCGGGGGGCCGCCCCGGGAATGACCACCTGGGCATAGCCATATAATTTCACCGGCGCCGCCTGGGCGCAGGCCGCCATACCAAGGGCTAAAAAGCCGCACAGAAAGAAAAATAGTTTTTGTTTCATACCCGTTGGATCGCTTTTCCTGCTGAAATGCACATGCCGGTTTGTTAAAAAACCCTCCGGAAGGGAGGGTTTTTTCTGTTTATGGCTTGATTAATTTCTGAATGTGCTTGTACCGGCCGTCCGTACTCTGTATGGTCAGGATGTAATTCCCCGCCTGCAGGCGGCGGACATCCACCGTGCCGTTCTGGTAGGGCTGTTCCCGCACGTATACCTGCTGCCCCTTTATATTATATACCTGCACCACTACGCTCCGGATACCGATCATGCTGCCGGTTTCGTAGCGCACCACGGCATTGTTGACCAGGGTCGGGTAAACAGCCCGGATGAAATTGCGGTCGTTGATTACCGGGTTGATGCCGGTCACGAGCTCGTTGATGGTTACCGCGTCGCCGATCCGGGCAATGAAGGCACCGTTGCCGTGGGTACCCACCACCAGGGTGTTGTCGGCCTGCCGGTTTTTCAGCGAGCGCACAATGGCTTTTTTCAGCATCCCCGTGCCTTCGTTGAACCAGGCCGTGCTGTTGCCGTTGACGGCCGTGGCGCTGTACAATCCCGCCGAGGTGCCCACGTAGTATTCCACCCCGCTGTTCTTCACCACGATCTCGCAGCTCTGGGAGGAGAGGGGGCCCAGGGAGCCGTCGAGCACCACCCAATCCGGATTGGCAGACGTGGCGTTCCCCGTCCAGAAGATGTTTTTCACCGAGTTGGTGCTGCCGTCGTCATAATTGGAGACCACCAGCAGTACCGTGTCGGCGTTCCTGGGGTTGATGGCAATGTTGGCCACATAGCTGCCCGGGACCATCGCATCGGGGGTAATATCAACCGGGGCCGTGGAAGCCGCCGTGATGTTGGCATTGTTCAGCCGGTAGACCTTGCCGGCATCGGTTCCGAAATAAAGGTATTTCGCTGCAGGTCCCCGCTTGGAGATCGCCATGGAGGTGAAGTTCTCGTCACCGCCCACGGCGTTGGACACCCCGGTCATCTGGGTCCAGTTCGTGGCGGTTACCGTGGAGGAGGTACGGGTGCGGTACAGGCGGTTCCGGTTGTTGTAATAGAGCTGCTCGGTGGAGTCCTGGTCGGAAACCAGCAGGGTAAACCACTGGCCCTGCCCGCCCAGCCCGCTGGGCGTAACGTTGTCGAAGCTGTTGCTTACGTAGTTGAGCGTGGTGCCGCTGAGCTGCCAGGAAAAGTTGCTCCGGTAGATGGTCCCGTTCACCACGGTGAGGAACCAGGGCTGCTTCCAGTTGTTGCCGGTTTTGGTGAAATTACCGATAGAGGCCGCCGAGCCGTCGCCGGAGCCGATATCGAGGTGCTCCAGGCCCGCCGGGCCGGGCACGTCGGCATTCACATTCACCAGCGTGCCGTTGTCCTGCGCCCCGCCGATGATCCAGGTAAAGCTGGGATCGGGAACGATGTTCACGAACTGGTACTGCAGGGTCTGCAGGTCGGTGTTCATGTCCTCCCACTCCACGGTATCGGCCATGGGGTTGAGCGTGCGGTGGATGCCGCCGTCGGAGGCCGTATACAGCAGGTTGTTCTCGCCGGGGGCAAAGGTTACAAAATGCACATCGGGGTGGTGGCCGGGGTAAAAGAACTCGTCGGGGAAAAAGCCCCGGCCGTAGCCGCCCATCCGGCGGAACTTCTGCGCCGCATTGGTGGTGGCCAGGTTGACCCGGTGCAGGTTGGTGCCGCCGATGAACAGGATATTGTCGTTGTCCGGCTTGACACGGATCGACATGTTGAAGCCGTTGAACTGCGTGGTATAGGGGTCGATGCCTTCCTCATCGAAGCCCGGCTCGTCCGGTACCCAGGCACTGAGGTTGGACCAGGTATAAGCGGTGGGGTTGCCGGCGCCGATGGTCGCCCGGAAAAGGTCAGCCTCGGGCTCGGGGTTGGAGCCGCTGGCTTCTTCGCTGTTCTTGTACAGGACAAAGAGCTGGGTGCCGGCATTGTTCAGGGCCAGTACCGGGCGTTCCCAGTTCTGGTAAGGCTCCCAGCCCGCTACGGAGTCGGCTGCGCCGGCCGGGCCGCCGGCAATGCGGCGCCAGCCGTTGGCGGCCCCGGTGGAGGATTCCCAGACGCCGGCCAGGGCGCGGTCGCTGTTTTCGCCGGAGAAGGCCGCAAAGATCTTGTTGCCGCTGGGCGTGATGATTACTTCGCAAAGTCCCGTGAGCGCCGTATTGCCCTGGGTGCCGCCCAGCACCGTTTGCCAGGTGGCGCCGCCGTCGCTGGAGCGGACGATCCGGTTGTGGATGGCCGCAAACACGTCGCCGGTTGTCGGATGTACGGCAATGCGGTGTACGAGGTCGAACTGGCCTTCAAACTGGTTCGGGTCGTTGTTGAGCACCGTGCCGGGCAGCTTGGCCCAGGTCAGGCCGTTGTCCTCGCTTTTGAAAATCCCGTGTCCGAAGGTGCCGGCGATATCGGCCGTGCTGACCGGATAGAATACTTCGCCGGTACCGACGTACCAGATCTGCGGGTTGGCCGGATCCTGGGCGATGGTATTGACGCTGCGGATGTCATTTTCGGGGGAAACGAAGGTCCAGGTGGCCCCGCCGTTCGTGGAACGGAAGATGCCGCCGGTAGTGCCGCCGGTGATGGCAATATTCCGGTTGCGCCGGTCAAAAACGATCTGGCGGCTGCGGCCGGCCACGTTGTTGGGACCAACGGAAACATACGGGTTGTTGGCCTCGGTGCCTTCAATCCCCGGGATCTCCAGGCCGATCCCGTGCTTGCGCGAAGGAATGCTGCGCGCTACCCGCAGCTCCGTTGCCCGGATGTTCTTCGGGATGCGGCCGGTGACAGGGTTGCGGAGCATCTGCCATTCGTGCTTCAGCCGTTCTTCGTTGAACCGGGCTTTTTTTTCTTCGTCTTCTTCCTCCTCTTCTGCGCCTTCATCGAGGCCCCGGATGCCCTCCGCATGGATGGTCAGCGGGGCGCCGGGTACGGCAGATAAATCACGGTATAAAAAAGACAGGGCACCCGCTCCCAACAGCAGGATCATTCGGGCGGTGAGCAGCTTCAGATTCATCGAACGGTATTTGTGGAAGTAAATTAACGAAAAATGGCATTAACGGGTTCAATTCTCCTGCCTACTTCAACGTATATTTGCGGCCTGCATGGGCTTTGCGGAGTTACTTGGTAAATGGACGGACGCACCCCGCCTCTTTCAGCTGGCGGACCGGCTTTCTTTTGCCCAGCCGCAGCGGATCTGGGCCCGCAACCTGCGGGGCAGTTCTTCCCAGTTCGTGGCCGCAGGCGCCTTTCTCCATCCTTCGCTTACCGGGCTCAACCATGTGTTCGTATGCAACGACGCGGAAGACGCCGCTTATTTTCACAATACGCTGGAAAACCTGACCGGCGCCATCAACCTCTACTATTTCCCGTCCTCCTTCAAGAATTACAAGAACTACCGGCTCCTCAACTCCTCGCACGTCATGCTGCGCACGGAGGCCCTGACCCGCTTTTCCGATACATCTGTCAACAGGGTAGGTGCCCTCGTAACCTATGCCGATGCCCTTTTCGAGCGGGTGGTGGTGCCGAAAGCCATCTCGTCCAACATCATCCACATCAAGACGGGCGATGTGCTGGATACCGATGCCCTGTACGGGAAGCTGGTGGACTATGGCTTTGAGCGGACCGACTTCGTGTACGAGCCGGGACAGTTCGCCATGCGGGGCGGCATCCTGGATATTTATTCCTTCGGCAATGAAAAGCCCTACCGCGTGGAGCTGTTCGGCAACGATGTGGACTCCATCCGCATCGTGGACCCCGAAACCCAGCTCAGCGAGCGCCGGCTGCTCCAGGTGAGCATCATCCCCAATGTGGAAACCGAGTTCACCGACGAAGAAAAGATTCCGCTGCTTCAGTTCCTTCCCGAAAATACCGTTGTGTGGATCCAGGATGAAGAAGTGGTGCGCGAGCGCCTGCGCCAGAACGAAGAAGACCTGGAGCTGTTCGTGCAGCTGCAGGCCGGCAAGCCGCCCGTGAAGGACGAGGAGGAAGACCGGCTGGAGAAGCGTGAGGTGCGGCCCGATGATTTCAGCACGGCGGCTGAATTTTTTGAAACCCTCGAACGCCGGCATACGGTGTTCTTCGGGGCCCTGGCACCGGAGCGCCCGGGCTTTGAGCTTCCCTTCCATACGAAGGAGCAGCCGGCCTTCAACCGCCAGTTCGACCTGCTGATCCAGGACCTGAAAAGCTGGGAAGCCAAAGGGT
>DATAGL010000659.1:0-5933 GCA_036263755.1 Chitinophagaceae bacterium
CTCATGGTAATGGTCGATATAGGAAAGGTAATCCAGGCTCTGGAGTACAAAATGCGAAGGATCGTACAGGAGGCAGGCCCGGGCGTGCTGATCTACTTCGTCGAGGAACATTTCGTAGGAGATGCCGTCGTGCAGGTCCTCCCCCGGGTGGATTTCGTAACAAACATCCACGCCGCTTTCATCAAAAGCGTTCAGAATGGGGAGCCAGCGCTGACCCAGCTCGCGGAATGCCATTTCCACAAGGCCGGCGGGCCGCTGCGGCCAGGGGTAAACATAAGGCCAAACCAGCGCACCACTGAAGGTGGCATGGGCGGTAAGCCCCAGGTTCTGTGATGCTTTTGCTGCCCATTTCAGTTGCTGGACCGCCCACTCGGTACGGGCCTTGGAATTGCCGTGTACTTCCTTGGGGGCAAAGCCATCGAACATAGTGTCATAAGCCGGGTGAACGGCCACCAGCTGACCCTGCAGGTGCGTGGACAGCTCGGTGATCTGGAGACCGGCCGCTTCAATTTTCCCCCGCAGCTCATCGGCGTAGGTCTTGCTTTCGGCCGCCTGCTGCAGGTTGATGCAGCGGGCATCCCAGGTAGGGATCTGCACCCCTACGAAACCCAGTTCTTTTGCCCATCGGCAGATAGATTCAAGGTCGTTGAACGGGGGCTGGTCGCCCAGGAACTGCGCCAGGAATATACCTGGTCCTTTTATCGTTTGCATGCAGAATTCGCTTAAGGATTAATCAATCGTGAACGGGGTCCACTTTTCATTGCTCTCGTGGCTGCGCACCACGTTGTCGATAAAGGCCATTCCGCGGATGCCTTCGCGCACCGAGGGAAACTCGATGAGGTTGCTGTCCACTGTTTCGCCGTTGATACGCGCACCCAGGGTCAGGGCGAAGTTGCGGTAGATGTTGCCGAAAGCCTCCAGGTATCCCTCCGGGTGACCGCCCGGGGTACGGCTGTTGTGCCGCCCAACGGGGCTCAGGTAACCCTGGCCGGCGCGGAGCACTTCCGTAGGCTTGTCCAACCATTTCAGCAGCAGGGTATTGGGTTCCTGCTGGTGCCATTCCAGGCCGCCGTTTTCGCCATATATACGGATGCTGAGGTTGTTCTCCTCCCCGGCCGTGACCTGGCTGGCGGTAAGCACACCGGTCGCACCGTTATTGAATTTCAGGATCACCGCACCGTCATCATCCAGTGCGCGGCCTTCCACCACTACGTTCAGCGAAGCGCAAAGCTCGGATACTTCCGCGCCGGTGATGTATTCAACAAGGTTAAAGGCATGGGTACCGATATCACCCATGGCACCGGCTTTACCGGAACGCTTGGGATCGGTGCGCCAGGCAGCCTGGGCATTGCCTTCCCGTTCGGAAAGGCGGCTGAGCCATCCCTGGTGATAGGATACGAATACTTTACGGACCTTGCCGATGGCTCCTTCACGAACCAGCTGCCGGGCATGCTTTACCATCGGATAACCGGTATAGGTATGGGTCAGGCAAAGCACCAGGCCGGTTTCGGCCACTTTTTTGTCCAGCTGCATGGCTTCATCCAGCGAAACGGTTATGGGCTTTTCAATCACTACGTGAAAGCCATGATCAAGGGCCATCATGGCCGGGGCGAAGTGGGCGAAGTTCGGGGTAACGATGGTTACGAAGTCCATCCGTTCGCCTTCGGGGAGGGCCGCTTCCTTCCGGATCATTTCCTCAAAATTGGTGTAGATCCGGTCTTCCGGGAGAAACAGCGAACGGCCGCTGTCCACCGCAATGTCCTGGTTGATACTTAAGGCGCCGCACACGAGTTCCACGAGTCCATCCATGTTGGCGGCTACGCGGTGAATCGCTCCGATGAAGGCATCCTTGCCTCCACCGATCATGCCCATACGCAGTTTACGTTTCATAATGTTTGCTGGTTTTTAAAATTCATTTGCAAGCTTCCGTCGATCAACGGCAAGTTAATTGAAAATTGAAATGCACGGCCGGATCATTAAAACTGTTTACCCGTTCACTTGTTTACTTGTTCTCAAAGGTGCCAATGGATCCTTGCTGAACAGGAACATTAAAAGGCTCCGACCTCTGTAACTATAATTCGCAAGTTTTAACCGTACAACTTGTGAACTAATGAACAGGTGAACTTCTTTCCCTTCGCACCACCGCGTTGAGCACCAGCGCCCCGATGAGGATGAGCAGGCCGAAGAACTCACGGGTGGCTTCAATCCAGGGCCTTGTGGCCTTCATCGTCTGGGCGATGTTCTCGGCATTGTGCTCCCTTATCCAGGCCAGAACACCCTCCGGCTCAAGGAGCAGGTAAAGGGCATAAGGCACATAAACAGCCAGTCCGATCCAGAACAGGACCCGGTGGAAATGCCCCCGGAAACAGCGCCAGCAGAACAGTGCACCGTACCCGTACAGCGGGATCCAGACATAAGGGTCAGGATCATTGTATTGCAGGGCAGCCGCTACCACGAACAGGATGACCAGGACCAGGTTAACCCAACGCAAGGCGAAAAGGGATTGAAGGTGGATGATACTATTGGAGGATTAAAGCCGGCGGATGCGGATGTTCCGGTACCATACGGCATCGCCGTGGTCCTGGAGTGCGATCCGGCCCTTGCGCGATTTGGCAAAGCCCGGCCAGCCTTTGAACTTGCTTCCTTCCACGAGCTTGTTCCAGTTGTCATCCCACATGGTGGTGGAAACGACATTGGTGCCGTTGAGGAAGAGGTCCAGCTTGCCGCGGTCCAGGCGGATCTCCGCCTTGTTCCATTCGCCTACGGGTTTCACCGTTTCCTGAGAAGAAGCAATAAGGTCGTACAGATCCCCGGCGCGGTGCTTGTGGATTTTGGCATCGGGGTGCCCGTTGTTATCGAGCACCTGCATTTCCGGTCCGGTGGCATATGATGCCTTATACTTTGCCGTGTCTTCATTGACCAGGAAGATGATGCCGCTGTTGGCATTGGGCGCTACCTTCCATTCCAGCTGCAGGTGGAAGTTTTCGTATTCTTCATTGGTGGTGAGGTCGCCGCCGCCAACGATCCGGCCGTTTTCACGGTTCGTGGGATCAAAATAGAGGGCGCCGTCGGCCACCTTCCATGCCGCACCTGGCTGCGAGCGGCCATAGGTATGCCAGCCGTTGGTGGTCTTGCCGTCGAACAGGGATACCCATTCATCAGCCGCGGCTTTGTTATCTGAATTGGATTGCATACGGGAGGAAGAGCAGCCCGCCATAAAGAGGACGGCACCCAGGGAAAGTACGGTGAACGTGTTGCGCATGGTTATCTGTTTATACTATAATTAACGGAGTAAACGTTAGCATACAGGGTGGCTTCCGGGGTACGGCCGGAGCAACTCCGGGTTGCTATTCCGATTTTGCAATGGGAAAACCATCCCGGGTAATGGCCTTAAAAATAAAGCATTCCGCATTGCAGCGGACAGAAAATTATTCACGGAAAAGCGGTGCCTGTGGGAAATAAGTTTTACCGCGGCCCCTTGCTAAAAGGGTTTTTGAATTTCTAAAAAACGTACATTTAGCTCACTAACTCAACTAACCGATTGTCTATGCAAGCGATTAACCGCAACCAGCTGTTTGTAGCCAGCTGTCTCGCTCTTTTAGTTACTTCACTTTCTTTTGGGATCCGGGCCGGTATTCTGAACAACCTGGGAGCTGAATTTGCACTGTCGAATTCAGAGCTCGGCACCATTGCTGCCACCGCTTTCTGGGGCTTTCCCCTCGCCGTAATCATCGGGGGCATGCTGGTGGATGTAATCGGAATGAAGCGCCTCCTGGTCCTGGCCTTTGTCTTTCACCTGGCCGGCATCCTGCTGACCATCTTTGCGCAAGGCTTCTGGACGCTTTTCCTGTCCACCCTGCTCGTAGGTATTGCCAACGGAACGGTGGAAGCGGCCTGTAACCCGCTGGTAACGGCCCTTTACCCGGATAATAAGACCACCAAGCTGAACCATTTTCACCTTTGGTTTCCCGGCGGTATTGTGATCGGCTCCCTTATTTCCTTCTTCTTTACCAAGATCGGCTGGGGCTGGGAAATCCAGATGGCCACGATGATCCTGCCCACGCTGCTGTATGGCTTCCTGTTTTCCCGCCTGCAGTTCCCCGTTACCGAAAGGGTGGCGATGAACGTTTCCACCGGCGAAATGTACCGCTCCCTGCTGAACCCCCTGTTTATTTTTATGCTCATCTGCATGCTGGGCACCGCAATCACCGAGCTGTATACCGGCCAGATGATCGGTCCCCTGCTGGGCAGCGTTACCGATAACCCGATCCTGATCCTGACGATTTCCACGGGCATCATGGTGATCGGCCGCGGGCTGGCCGAACCGGTAGTGCACCGGCTGTCTCCCCAGGGTGTACTGCTGATGTCTTCCATCCTGGCGGCCGTAGGCATTTACCTGCTGGCCAATTCCACCGGCAACATGCTGTTCTTCGCAGCCATCATATTCGGTATGGGAGTTTGTTATTTCTGGCCTACCATGCTGGGCTTTGTATCGGAAAACCTGCCCAAGACCGGTGCCGTAGGCATCAACCTCCTGGGCGGAGCGGGCATGTTTGCCGTTTCCATGTACCTCATGGTCATGGGTGGAGTGTATGACCGTCATATCCAGGAGCGCCTGCCTTCCGGAGCGGACATCGCTTCCTATAAATCGGAGACCGCCACGCCGGACATGAAAGCCGCACTGGCCTCCGCTGAAAAAGCCGCAGGCCCCGACATCCTGAATACAACGCTGATCATACCCATCGTACTGGTTGTTGCTTTTATCGGTCTTAATATTTATATGCGCAGGCGCAGCCGGAGCCAGCTCCAGGTGGCCTGATCACCCCTAAACCAGAAATATGTCACTACACCGACGTAAATTAATTAAAGGCCTGGCCGCAGGTACACTGGCGATGGGTGCATCCCTGCCTTCCCTTGCCGGCGCAACCCGTGTTATGGAAAATACCCCTGCCGGAGCGTATAAGCATTCCGTCTGCCGCTGGACCTACAACTTCCTCTCCCTGGAAGAACTGTGCAAGACCGTTAAGGACATCGGTTTCAGCGCTATCGACCTGGTGGGACCGGGCGAATGGGCTACGCTGAAAAAGCACGGGATCGACTCCTCCATGTGCAACGGTGCGGAAATCAGCCTGACCGAGGGCTGGAATGATCCTAAGTATCACGACAAGCTGGTGCAGCGTTACCTGGAGCACATTGACCTGGTATCGAAGGCCGGCTATAAGAACCTCATCTGTTTCAGCGGGAACCGGAAAGGAATGGACGATGCCACCGGTTTGAAGAACTGCGCCGACGGCTTGAAAAAGATCATGTCGGCTGCGGAAAAGAAAGGCGTAACCATTGTCATGGAACTGCTCAACAGCAAGGTGGACCATAAGGACTATATGTGCGACCATACCGCCTGGGGCGTGGAGCTGTGCAAGGCCATCGGTTCGCAGCATTTTAAGCTGTTGTACGACATCTATCATATGCAGATCGATGAAGGCGATGTGATCCGGACGATCCAGACCAGCCATCCCTACATTGCGCATTACCATACGGCCGGAAACCCGGGCCGTCATGAGCTCGACGAAAACCAGGAACTGAATTACCCGGCCATCATGCGCGCCATTGCCAAAACGGGATTCACCGGCTTTGTTGCACAGGAGTTTATCCCGGTAAAAGAAGACAAGATCGCCAGCCTCCGGGATGCGATCCGCCTCTGCACCGTTTAACCAACCGTTACCACTTATCATCTAAAACGAAAGGAAAATTATGGCTACCAATACGTATGATGCCATTGTGATCGGGTCCGGAATTTCCGGCGGCTGGGCTGCCAAGGAACTTACGGAAAAAGGCTTGAAGACCATCATGCTGGAGCGTGGTGAGGACATCAAACACCCGGAGGATTATAAGAATGCCACCAAGGGGCTTTGGGAATTCCCGCACCGCGGCGG
>DATAGL010000660.1:0-3582 GCA_036263755.1 Chitinophagaceae bacterium
CGCCGCCCAGGTGTAGGCGCCGGCCAGGGGCAGGTATTCGGTCACGTCCCCGTCTTCGCCGGCAAGGTCCACACGGTATCTTTTTTCCCGGTTCAGGCGGTCTACCAGTTCGGCCGAGGCGTCGACCAGCCAGACGGCATAGCCGCTGCGGTGGAACAGGTGGGCGATGAACCCCCTGCCGATTTTTCCTGCACCGATGATGAGTACTTCTTTAGGCATGCCGTAATCAGCTTAAGCGTTCGAGGTAGTACCGGAACTTCCGGTACCGGGTTTCATAGGCTGCGGACAGGGCAGCGTCCGGTTCCACTTCCGTAAAATGAACGGCCGGCCGGGGCAGCGGGCTTCTGTGCCCCTCCATGACCGCATGGAGGGTACCGGCGAGGGCCAGCTCCTTTTCATCGGCCACGGCCAAGGGCTTGCCGAGCACCGCGGCCCGGATGCTGTTCCACAGCCCGTTTTTGGAAGAGCCCCCGGCGATCTTTACCCGGTGCAGCCCTTCCCTTCCGAGCTCGTCGAAACAGTGCCTCCGGGCAAAGGCGATTCCTTCCAGGGCGGCACGGAACAGGTGGGCTTCCCCGTGTTCGGCCGTCAGCTCCAGCAGGGAGGCGGTCCGGCGCGGGTCCCAGAGCGGCGCCCGCTCGCCCTGCAGGTAGGGCAGCAGGATGGGCGTGCTGTCCGGCGCCAGTAGGGCCGCCCGGTCAGTCAGTTCTTCCAGCGCTTCCGCGGTCATGTTGCGGCGCAATACGTTCCCGAACAGCCATTGCAGCACGTTCCCGCCGGTATTGGTACTTCCGTAACGGATGAACCCGGGACCGAAAGGAATGCTCAGGAAGCGGTCCGTAGGCGGGGGCAGGGTTCCGTAAAAGGCGCCGGCCTGCTCCGAGGTATTGGCCAGCATAAAGCCCTCGCCGCTTTCCAGCCGGAGCCCGTGCAGGGAGGCATAGAGGTCGGCCATCGCCGGGAACACCCAGGTGGCGCCGGGAAACCCGAACCGGGCCCGGGCCTCCGCCTGCACCGGTACCGGTGCGGCACTGATGGCGGGCAGGGCTTCCGGAGGCAGTTCCAGGTGGGCCAGCAGCCCGGGGGCATAGGTCCGTTGCGGGATATGCACCATGCTGATCGGGGAACTGAAATGCGTATGATAGAGGCCGGAAAGCTCGTAGAACAGGGCATCGGCCACCTGCAGGAAAACGGAACCGGGCGCAAACCCGGACTGCCTGCGGTGGAGCAGCTTGGTGAAGAGCCAGTTGGTGCCCTGGGGCAGGAAGGTACCCAGGTGCCCCCGGCTGCGGCCCTCCCCCATGACCGTGTGGTATTCTTCCAGCCGGTCGTGGCAGGTAGTGTCGAGCCAGATGGGAAAGGGTTCGGCCGGCGGGGTGCCGGTGGTCCGGTTCCATTCCAGCAGGCTGGACACATGGCCGCAGAGGCCGAGGTACAGGGCCTCCACCCGGTGTTCCTGCACAAAAGCGCCCAGGGACTGCAGCAGGGTAAAGGCCCGTTCGCGGACCAAAGGATAGGCGCACCGGACCGACCCCCCGCTGCCGTACACCAGCTCGCCGGGCAGGTGGCCCAGTACGGTCATGGCAGGGGAAAGCCCCGGGCAATACACGCCCAGCTTCAGCTGCGAGGTGCCCACGTCGAGGGCGGCGTAGGCGATATTGCGGTTACCTTCCATGGGCAGTTTGCAGATAGGTGTCCCGGATCATTGTAAAAAGGGGTTCTTCCGGCCGGAGGCCGCACACCTGGTGCAGCACCGGGCCGATGCCCTCTGCTTCTATCTTTTCGGTCAGGCGTGCGCCGGTAACGGGATCGGCATAGCCAAAACCGGCTACGATCCCTGCGAGCAGTCCTTCCGGGCGTAAGCCGTGCTTCAGGGCCAGCAGAGCGGGACCAACGAGCCGGTCGGTGCGACTAAGCTTGCGCACCGGGTCGGCTGCGTTCCGGTGAACCGGATCGGGAATATGGCGGTCGCCGAACTTGGCCAGGGCGGCTTCGGTCCAGGCCTCCTGTTCCACGAGATCGAAGCCGTATTCCGCCACCAGGGCCGCGGAAATTTCGGTAGCTGCCTTCCAGGCAACGGAACGGATTTCCGCGTCTTGGGCAGCTTCCCAGAGCTGTTCATACCCCTTCCGGGCCCCGAGGTAAGCGATCACCGCGTTGATGCCGTTGTAGGTATAGAGCTTGCGCACCAGCTGCTGACCGAAATGCGGCAGGGGTTTTAAGCCGGCCATCGGCACCGGTTCCTTAAAGGCCGCCCCGTCGCAGGGCAGCTCGAAATAATCCTGCGCCCGTACCGTCAGGGGCGATTGCCCCGGGCCCGGGCCCAGGCAGGTCTTGAATACAATGCCTTCGGAAAAGCCCACCTGCGCGGCCAGCCAGGCCTTTTCTTCCCCGTCCAGGTACTCGGCCACCGCTTCCTCCAGTACGCCGGCGGCACGGGCGAGGTTCTCGCAGGTGATGATCGTCAGCGGCCGGGCAGGGTTCACCTCCCGCCGTTTCCGCAGGGCGGCCGCCAGCGGCGCGCCGAGGGCCGGGAGGTTGTTGCCGAACACCGCCGTAAAAGCTACGGGGGCGGCGGCCAGCGCTTCCCCCCAGCCCTCGTCGTCCAGGTGAAAAGCGGCGGAAACGGGCACTTCGGCGCTCCGGGCATCGCTGCCCAGCACCTGTATGGCGTACCGTCCTTCCCGCTGCAGGTGGTCCACCAGCTGCGCATTCACATCCACGAGCACGACGGCGTAACCCGACCGGGCGGCCAGGTGGGCGGCAAAGCCCCTGCCGGTCCTGCCGGCTCCGAATATGACTGCTGTGGGGGGCACCGTGCGGATGATAAGCGGATTTAAAGCTGAAGAAATAAATGGGCACCTACCTGCCGGCTAGGCCTGCGGCTCGTTGACCAGCACGGCCTTGATGGCTTCGCGGTTTGCGATTTTTTCGTAGGCGGTTTCCCAGTCCGCCAGCGGGTACTGGTGCGTCACCACTTTTTTGACCTTTTCCTCGTTGCGTTCTAGGATGCCCAGCACCCGGATCCAGGCATCGTGCGAGGAGGTGGCGGAAAAGACCATGTCCACCACGCTGAGCACCGCCTGGTTGAAGGCAAAGGGAATGAGGGCGTCGTGGGCAATGCCGAGGGCAATGAACTTGCCGCCTTTGCGCAGCAGGCCGATGCCCTCGTTGATGGCTTCCGGGTCCCCCGAGCAGTCGATCACGCAGTCGGCGCCCCAGCCGCCGTTCATCGCCCGGATCGTTTTCGGGATATCGTCTTCGCCGGAAAGCACGGCCGTGGCGCCGAGCTCCCCGGCCAGGTCGTACCGTACCCGGTTGCGGCGGGTGGAGGCCACGCACACGATGTTGGTGGCGCCCAGGTCTACCAGGGTAATAAGGGTGAACAGGCCGATGGGCCCCATGCCGTAGATCACCGTGAAATCGTCCTTGCGGTAACGGCCGCGCTCCAGCACGCCGTACACGCAGATGGCGAAGGGCTCGGCCACGGCCGCCACTTCGCGGGCCATGCCGGCCGGGATCCGGTGCACG
This sequence comes from Chitinophagaceae bacterium, assembly GCA_036263755.1. Classification (GTDB taxonomy): domain Bacteria; phylum Bacteroidota; class Bacteroidia; order Chitinophagales; family Chitinophagaceae; genus Flavisolibacter. Next base: position 3,532 of record DATAGL010000660.1, read on the forward strand.
CAGTATTCCGGCTGCACGGTGTACTCGGTATACACGCCCTGGGAAAACCAG
>DATAGL010000661.1:0-10702 GCA_036263755.1 Chitinophagaceae bacterium
AGATCGTGCGGCACTGGTCCTGAATGTCCTCGGCGGTCACTTTGTGGTAGCGGTCCAGCTCGGTATTCATCAGGTCGGCGTTGCCCAGCAGCTCGTAGAAGGCCAGGCTGTTCGCCCGGTTCATGATGGTCATGTCCTCGAAGGCGATCACGCTTTCCGTTTTGTTCTTTACTTTCTGCAGTTCATTATCGGGGATCTTTTCGTCCTGCAGCTTCTGCAACTCGATGCTGATGGCGGCTTCGGCGTCTTCCATCTTCACGCCCTTCACCAGTTTTCCTTCGATGGTGAGCAGGCCCGATTCCACCGAACCGAAATGGTAGCACTCGATGTTGCTGAACAGCTTCTGCTCCTTCACCAGCGCCTGGTAGAGGCGCGAGGAGCCGCCCCCGCCGAGGATCTCGGTAATGAGGTCGGCGGCATAATAGCGGTCATCGAGGCGCGAGTAAATGTGCCAGCACTTGTACAGGGCGTCGAGGGGAACGTCGGCATGCACCTCCAGCTTGCGGGCGGCGGACTGCTCGGGTTCCCTGGGCAGGGCGCGTTCGTATTTCTGGCCGGGCTCGATGGGACCGAACCATTTTTCGGCCAGCGTGCGCACCCCCTCCACCGTTACGTTGCCGGCCACCACGAGGATGGCATTGATCGGCCGGTAGTGCTTGAAGAAGAAGCTCCGTACGTCTTCCAGGGTGGCGTTCTCCACGTGCGCCAGTTCCTTCCCGATGGTCATCCACCGATAGGGATGCACCTGGTAGGCCAGGGAACGCATCTTGTGCCAGACGTCGCCATAGGGCTTGTTCAGGTAGTGTTCCTTGAACTCCTCGCAAACTACCTTGCGCTGTACATCGAGGCTTTTTTCCGAAAAGGCCAGCGACAGCATCCGGTCGCTTTCCAGCCAGAAGGCGGTTTCCAGGTTTTCGGCAGGCAGCTGTATATAGTAATTGGTGAGGTCGTTCGTCGTATAGGCATTATTCTCGCCGCCGGCCATCTGCAGCGGGTCGTCGTATTCGGGGATATTCACCGAACCGCCGAACATGAGGTGCTCGAACAGGTGCGCAAAGCCCGTGCGGGAAGGGTCTTCGTCGCGGGCACCCACATCATACATCACATTCACCACGGCCATCGGCGTGGAGGTATCCTGGTGCACCAGCACCCGTAATCCATTCGATAAAACAAATCGTTCAAACTGTACCACTCGTTCAAATTTTTTAGAAGTCTATAAAGGTAGGGGGTTGGGCGTTAGCAATTAGGTATTTGGAATGGGGAATTGGGTGTTGGGTATTGACTGGTTGATTAACTCCAAAGCTTTAAAGCAGGGCTACCGGCCTTCCAAGTTTCACGTGTCCTGTATTTAAAAGGCTTCCTGTCAACTTGTAAACGAATCAACCGGTCAACTCCTGATTCCTAATTCCAAATACCCAATTCCATTAATAATTCACGACCTGCTCCTCGATCGCCTCCGGCACGTCCCGCCACTCGTACTGCTGGTTGCGCAGCTGCGGCTCGAAGCCGGCCTCGCGGATGGCATCCTGGATGGTACGGTAGGTGAAGCGGTGCGGGGCACCGGCCGCCGAAACCACGTTCTCTTCGATCATGATGGAGCCGAAGTCGTTGGCGCCGCCGTGCAGGCAGAGCTGGGCTGTTTGCCTGCCCACGGTAAGCCAGGAAGCCTGGATGTTCCGCACATTGGGCAGCATGATGCGGCTCAGCGCGATCATCCGCAGGTATTCTTCCGGCGTGGTGAGATTCTGTACCCCGCGGATGCGGGTCAGCAGGGTATCCACGTCCTGGAAGGTCCAGGGAATAAAGGCCAGGAATCCCTTGGCGTCTTCCGGTTTCAGCGCCTGCACCTCGCGGATGCGCACCAGGTGCTCGAACCGCTCACGGACTGTTTCCACATGGCCGAACATCATGGTGGCGGAGGTGGTGATGTGCAGCTTGTGCGCTTCGTGCATGATGGCCAGCCATTCGTCGGCACCGCACTTGCCCTTGGAGATGAGCCGGCGTACCCGGTCCACCAGGATCTCGGCGCCGGCGCCCGGCAGCGAGTCAAGGCCCGCTTCCTTTAGCGCTTTCAGCACATCGTGATGACTCATCTTCTCCAGCTTGCAGATGTGCGCCACTTCCGGGGGCCCGAGGGCATGCAGCCGGATGTCGGGAAACTCTTCCTTGATCTGGCGAAAGGTCTTCGTATAAAAGTCCAGTCCCAGCCCGGGGTGGTGGCCACCCTGCAGCAGCAGCTGGTCGCCGCCGTAGCGGACCGTTTCCCGGATCTTTTTCCGGTAGGTGTCCATGTCGGTGATATAGGCATCGGGGTGACCGGGGATGCGGTAGAAGTTGCAGAACTTACAGTTGGCAATGCACACGTTGGTCGTATTCACGTTGCGGTCGATCTGCCAGGTGACCTTGCCATGGGGCACCTGCCGGCGGCGCAGCGCATCAGCTACCAGCATCAGCTCGGTCAGCGGGGCTTCCTCGAAAAGAAGGATGCCTTCATCAACGGACAGGGGCTCGAAACGGAGGGCTTTTTGAAAAAGGTCGGAAAGATTCATGATCCGCAAAATTACGCCGGATGGCGGGAAATCCGTGTGAATGGCATGGAGGTACCGCATTCTTATGCTAATTTTAAAGGAACACCGACGTCAACGCTTGCTTTATGATCCGAAGGCTGCTATACCTCATTTGCCTGCTGGTTTCCGGCCTCCGTCCGGCGGCCCAGGAAGAGTTCATTGAGCCGGCCCGGTTCCTGACCCGTATCCCCTTTATGCAGCTTACCGGCGGGGTCATCCTCATGAAAGCCCAGGTGGGCACCTTTTCCGACACGCTGAATTTCATCCTGGACAGCGGCAGCGGGGGGATTTCCCTCGATTCGGCCACGGTAGCTTATTTCGGACTGAAACCGGTCCCCAGCGACCGCACCATCCGCGGCATCGCCGGTGTGCGCCAGGTGAGCTTTCTCTACAACCAGAAGCTCCACCTGCCCCGCCTCACCATTGACAGCCTGAACTTCCACATCAACAACTACGATATCCTGACGTCGGTATACGGCGAGCAGATCGACGGCATCATCGGTTACTCGGTACTCAGCCGCTACATCCTGAAAATTAATTTCGATTCTTCCTTTATCGAGTTCTGGTCCAAGGGCACGCTTAAATACCCGAAGGGAGGCTACCTGCTGAAGCCGGTCATTTCCACACTGCCGGTCAACAGCGCGCGGGTGCGCGATGCCGAAACCATCAACGCCCGCTTTCTCTTCGACATGGGGGCCGGCATGAACATGCTGTTGTCGAATGAGTTTATCCGGGACAGCGGCCTGCTGCACCGCAAGCGTAAGCTCTATGCCAAGGAAGCCGAAGGCCTGGGCGGCAAGGTCGACATGGCCATGACCGTGATCCGGGAAGTGAAGCTCGGACCCTACAAGTTCCGCAACGTGCCCGTGTTCGTGTTCGATGACACGTACAACGTTACTTCCTACCCGGTGCTCGGGGGCCTCATCGGCAACGACCTGCTGCGGCGGTTCAACCTTATTCTCAACTACGAAAAACGCGACTTTCACCTCCTGCCCAATTCGCATTTCGCCGAGCCGTTCGACTATTCCTACACCGGCATCGAGCTGTATTACCAGAACGGGCTGGTGCTCATCGGCGATGTGGCCAAAGGCTCGCCCGCCGAAGCGGCCGGACTGCAGGAAGGCGACATCGTGGTTTCGGTCAATAAAATCCTCAACCAGGGACTGCAGGCTTACAAAAATGCGCTTCAGAACGTGCGCGACAAAATCAAGCTCATCGTCAACCGCAACGGCAACCTGGTGGAAATTGAATTCCGGGTGAAGAGTATCATGGAAAGCCAGCGGTGGCGGAAGTGATTCGATGGATGGTTTACGATGTACGATGTATGATTTGCTGACCGGGAGGGCATTGACCAGATCAGCAGCAGGGGTTTCGCGCTGAGCTAAGGAGAAAAGGAGGGTGAATATAGTTGTGCCAGCACCTTCCCGCTTCAATTTTACACATCAAAAACGCAGAACAGGTAACCAGCAGCAGGCCTCAGCCAACAAGTCGTCTTCCCCCAAAGAGCGCGCAGCCCGCAGCCGAAGCGCTGCAGCTTTCCAAATCTGGTATAAGATTTTCTTTTCATCCGAAAAGGCGCATATGAAACTGGGTGAGGAACTTTTAAAAAAGCTGAGCAAAAAATATGAGCCGGCCGCCTTGTTTTCCTTACGGCACAAAGGCAACGACGTGGTGTTCAAAACCGATGACGAAGGCAACCCGATACAGCTGTTCATCGGCCGGAAGGACAATCACGGGGTGATCAAGGGCATCCGTTTCCGCCGGGTACTGAAGACCGACAAGGAAGGAAAGGTCCTCAAAGACCACTGGGACGAAAAAGGCAAGGCCAGCTAAAGAAAAATCCCGCGCTGGGCGCGGGATTTTTTTATGTTATTCGGTACTGGTAGTGGCCCCTTCCTCGGCGGGTGCCTGTTGCAGAAGGCGCATCACTTCGTCGAGCTTCGGTGCCAGAATAATTTCGGTGCGGCGGTTGCGCGCCCTTCCTTCGGCGGTGCTGTTGGCATCCACCGGCTCGAACTGGCTGCGGCCGGCGGCCGTTACCCGCTCGGGGCTCACGCTGTAATCCTTGGTAAGGATCCGCACGATCGAAGCGGCACGGGCCACGCTCAGTGCCCAGTTGTCTTCGTAGCGCCCGCGGATGGGAATAGAGTCGGTATGGCCTTCGATAAGTACATTGATGTCGGGGTTGCTGTTCAGCACCTGGGCCAGAACGCCGAGTGCTTCCTTACCCTTGGGGTTCACCACGGCACTGCCTGAAGGAAAGAGCAGGTTTTCCTGCAGGCTCACATACACCCGCCCGTTCTTCAGCGCTACCTGCAGCTCGTTGGAAGAAAAATTCACCAGGGCATCGGCCATTTTCTTCCGCAGGCCTTCAGTGGCTTCCCGCTGCTGGTCGAGCAGGCGGCGCATATCCCAGAGGCGTTTTTGTTCGGCTTCCAGCTGCTGCTGGGTAAGGTTGGCCTGTCCGGTGGCCTGGGCGGCGCTTTTCAGGGCGTCGTCGATCTGACGGGTCAGCCGTACGTTTTCCCGCTCGAAGGAGTCGATCCGCGTGTTCAGGTCAGACACCCGGGTGTTCAGCTGTCCCGCCTGCGCCACCAGCTGCTGCTCGCGGTCGAGCGCGGCCTGGTACTTCTTCGTAGACACGCAGGACGTAGCACCGACGGTGGCCAGGATCAGGGCCGGCAAGAGTAATCGTGTATGCATAGACAATACTTTTCTGGACCATTCAAAATATTATACCAATCATCACGGATGGGACCGGTTCGCAGGGGACGGATCCGGGGAATTTTTCTCCGGTTCTGTCCCGCATCCGGCCGCAAACGCATCCTCTTCCCATCCCCAAATTACTAAACGATGATGGCATGCGTTTTTCAGCGATGCAATTCCTAATACTTTTTTATGGAAAGAAGAACAGACCAACTGAACGCACCGGAAGGAACCGATGAACTGCGCGGCTTCGGGGCAGAGCGCCTGGAAGGTTTTGCTGCCGCTGAGATGGCCGACCGCGGTCCCAAAGATGTACTGACCCACCGCACGGCCGGCGATGCGGACATACGGCCCGTGAACGGCCGCGACCTGCCCGGAGACGAAGAGGACGATGTGGACGACGAGGATGAGGACGACCTGGTACTGGGCGACGAAGACGAGCTGGACGATGCTGACCTCGACGAGGACGACATTGATGTGGAGGTGGACGAGGATTTCAACGAAGAGGATGTGGACGAGGATGACCTGGTGCTCGGCAACGACGATGAAGATGAGGACGAAGAAACGCCCTGAACGGACAGTAAGCCGCTCCGGTAAAGCAGTCCTGTTTTACCGGAGCATTTGCGCCAGCCGGTCCGCATCCTGCGGCGCATATCCATGGATATCATTGTTAAAATAGGCCCATACCCGGTGGCCTTCCGACACCCATTGCCGGAACTTGCGGGCAAACCCGGCCAGCAGGTCATCGCTGTAGGCCGAGGCATACAACTGGGCCGGCCCGTGAAACCGTACGTAGATGTTTTCTGCCGTGATCATTTCCGAGTAGGGAAAATCCACACCCGACTGGGAAATGACAAAGGCAATGCCGTACCCGGCCATCAGTGTCAGGCTGACCTCCTGCATCCAGCTCGGATGACGCACTTCCATGGCAAACCGGTACTCGGGGTAGCGCCGCTGTAACAGTTTATACAGGTATTCTGCAATCTCGTATTGAAAAGTCAGGAAAGGAGGGAGCTGGATGAGTACCGGTCCCATTTTGGCGCGCATGGGCTCGAACACGGTAAAGAACCGCTCCAGTGGCTCCTCGGGCATGCGCAGCTTTTTCATGTGCGTAAGGAAGCGGCTCATTTTCGGGCAGAAGGTAAATCCTTCTGGAACGGCCCCTGCCCAGGCCTGCACCGTTTCGATAGTGGGCATCCGGTAAAAGCTATTGTTAATTTCCGTGCTCCGGAAGTGTTCGGCATAATAGGCCAGCCACTGCGCCGGCTTCAGTCCGGCCGGGTAAAACCCGCCTTTCCAGTGCTTGTAGCTCCATCCCGAAGTGCCGATATGTACCTGTTCTCCTACCATACCGGCCTTTGTACCGAATAATATGCCATACAACCTGTACGGCTGTGGCTGCGTCTCTATATCCGGGTCAAAACCCTACACCGCTAGCATGAAAAAACTCCTCTTCCGCAAAGCAGCACCGGCAGCGCCGGTACAAAAGGCGCAGCCTTCCCTGTTCTTTTGTGTCGTGATGGACCTGCTGGGTTATGCCACCTATGCCATCCCCTTTCTGGGAGAGATCGGCGACCTCGTGTGGGCACCGGTTTCGGCCATGGTATTCATGCGCACCTTTGGCGGAGCGCGGGGCGTGTTTGGCGGCGTGTTCAACTTTATCGAAGAGCTGCTCCCGGGCCTCGATTTCATTCCTACATTCACCATCACCTGGTTCCTGCAGCAGGCCCGCCGCAACAAGAAAGCAACCGTATTACACCCGGTCGTGCGGTAACAGGCCTTTAAAGCGCAGGTCGCTGTCCAGGGCGGCGAACTCCGCCATGTAGCCGGGCGCAATGCGTCCGTAACGGTCGTCCACCCCGATCACCTGTGCGGGGTACAGGCTGCACATGCGCAGGGCTTCCGTGCGTGAAACCCCTGCTTTTTCCACCAGGTTCACCAGGGCCCCGTGCATCGAAAGAGCCGATCCGCTCAGGATGCCGCCGCTTTCGTATTTGTCGCCCGCCTTCCGGTGCGGGTAAGGGCCCGTTTCCGTTTCGGTAACCGCATCGGTTATGGCAAACAGCCGCTCGCCCATGAGCCGGGCGGCCAGCCGTACCGCCGTGAAATGTACGTGGTGACCGTCGGGAATAATGCTGGAACGCACTGCCGTATGCACCAGGGCGGCACCGGCCAGTCCCGGGGCGCGGTGCTGCAGCGGGCTCATGGCATTGAACAGGTGAGTGACCACCGGGATGCCTCCGTCAAATGCAGCCGTGGCTTCGTCGTACGTGGCGTTGCTGTGCCCCGCGGATACCACCACTCCGTAGGACCGGATCAGCTCTGTAATGCCGGGCGGGCACATTTCAGGGGCCACGGTGATCATGGTGACCACGCCTTTGCCGTATTCCAGCACTTCGCGCACTGATGCTTCAGTAGGCGGTACGATCAGCTCTTCTATATGCGCGCCTTTCTTCGCCCGGTTCAGCCAGGGTCCTTCCAGGTGCAGGCCGTGAACACCCATGCCGCCGGCGTCCCAATAGGCCCGAACAGCGTCGATGCACCGGAAAAAGCGCTCCTTCGTATTGGTGGCGGCCGTAGGCTGACACAGCACGGTACCGCCCCGAAGGTTGTGCTCGTACAGGAGTTGCAGGGATTGAGGTTCGGGAAATTCAGAGAACAGCCTTCCGCCGGCGCCATAGATCTGCAGATCCAGGAAGGCCGGGACCAGGAGGGTGCCCGGCAGGGAATGTACGGGTATTCCGGAGGGCAGATCTGATTCATCGAGCAGGGCTTCCACCCATCCACCGGCGATTACTATTGCAGGGCCGCTGATCCAGCCGCTGCCGTCGAAAAAGGCGTCGGGCCGGTAAGCAAATCGTTCCATAACCCTAAAGGTACCCGCTTATTCGTAGCGTCCCGACTTCATCATCACATTTTGCATACCGGTGAAGATGGTTTTCCATACCAGGCCGAAGAAGGGCGTAGTCGATAGCCGGGCCACCCGGTATGATTCCGACACCCGTACGTTCCCGTCCGGACCGGGGTTGGAAGGATAGAGCACAAACTTATTGAGCAGCTTGGTCAGCAGTTTTTTCGTTTCCACTTCACCCGTTTCCTCATCCCGTTTGCGCAGCACTACTGAAAGGTCGCGGTACACCATGCCCACACGGCCTGTAACGCTGAAATCCTCGCCGGTCATCCTGAAGTCGAGCCGCTGCAGCGCCAAGGATCGGATCTGAACATTGGCCAGCGGCTCCGAAACGGCATTGAGCTGTGCGGCCGAAACCTGCTGCACCTGGCCCTGCGCATCGAACCGCCCGTTGGCGGAGTCGAGGTAAAAGGTAAAAGAGGCCTTTAACGGACTGCTGCCCAGGATCATCCCCTGCGCTTCGGCCCGGCAGAGCGGGTCTTTTCGGATCCATTCCGGGTCGTTGGTCACATTCGAGGCGTTTACCCGGATGTTCTTCAGCTCTATCGCTCCCTCTTCCAGGGTCTTCCGCGCTTTTTCTGCGTACCTCAGGTGCATGCTGTCGATGAGGAAGTGCTTTACCCGGATGCGGCTGTTGGCCCGTAACAGGATCTGGTGCGGGAATTTGCCCACTTTGCTGTCGAAGACCCCCGGAAGGGTCCGGTCATTATATAAATCCAGCTCAGGTTTTTCGAAAATGATGCTGTCGGCTACGATGATGTTGCTATGAATAAAACGGTCAAGGGAGAAGCCTGTAAACCGTGCCCGGCTGAACTCCGCCCGGTACATCGTGGCCTGCCGGCCGGTGTGTGCATAAAAGCTGGCGGTATCCTCGCGCGTAGGTTGGATCTTGAATGCCGTTACTTCCAGGGTCTTACCCGTAGAGGAATACGCGATGGTTTCAGCCTTCAGCTTATAAGAGGAGTCAGGCGTGCGGAACTTCAGGTCGTTGAACAAAAGCGATATGTCGCTGGCAAAACCGATCCGGGCGGTATCGGAGGAGGACAGGCTGTCGACCTTCACATCGTTGATCCGGGCCACGCAGCGGTCGAACTGCAGCTTCACCGACTCCGAGGTGTCGGCGTTGCGGTACAGCATCTTGATCCCGTCGAGGTGAATGCGCCCGATGCTGATGCTGCTGATGCCCGGCTGCAGGGCCTTCCACAGGGGAACGGGGCCGCTGGCACCGATGGCCCGCTCTCCCGTGCGCAAATGGCGGGAAAGGCGCACGTTCGCCTCCCGGGACAGGATCTCGCGGATGACGATCCGCTTCTGGAACACCAGCGGCAGGATGCCGATGCCGCGGATATGGCCCCGCTGCAGGTCGAGCTGCAGGGTCAGGGCCGGCAGCGCGTTGGTTGCCTGCAGGGCGCGGAAACGGTTGCTGTCCACCTGTATATGTAGATTTTCCACCTCAACAGATCCGCCGAAAAAGGAGGCATTGAGGCGTCCGAGCCGGTAGGTGTACAGGCTGTCGGAGCCCTGTATGATCAGGGTATGCAGACGCTCGCGCAGTACCGGTTCCAGGAAGCGGTTCACCAGGATGAAAATGGTAATCAGGCTGAACACCAGGAAAGCCACTCCGTATTTCAGGAATCGTTTCATTCCCCTGCGGTTGTTGGGAGACGCCATGCTTCAGGGGGTGAAAATTGCGTGCCAGCGGCGTGGATAACGGGAATTAGGGATTGGGAATTCGGAATTAGGAGTTGATCAGTTGACAGGTTGAATAGTTGAGAAGATCCGGTGCTTTCTCCTTTTCTCCTTGGCTCTGCGCGCAAACCAATTCCTAATCCCTAATTCCGATTCCAACCTCACGACAAAACAAACCTGTAGCCGATGCCCTTGATCGTGATGATCTCGATGGAAGGGTCGGTTTTGAGGTAATTCCGGAGCTTGGTGATGTACACGTCGAGGTTGCGGCTGTTGAAAAAAGAGTCGGAACCCCACAGCAGGGTCAGGATCTCGCGGCGCTCAACGATCTTTTCCCGGTTCTCATACAGGAGGCGCAGCAGTTCGCTTTCCCGGTACGACAGCTTCCGCTCTTCGCCGGCGTCGGTCAGCGTTTGACGGTGGGGATTAAAAATAAACCGGCCGATGCTCACTTCTTCGGCAATGGGCGGGACGCCGGCCGCCGGCTGGCGCAGGGCATTTTCGATGCGTACGATGAGCTCCTCCATGCTGAAGGGCTTGCGGATATAGTCGTTGCCCCCGATGCGGAACCCGTTGACCACATCGGCCACTTCCGACTTTGCCGTCAGGAAGATGATCGGCACCTGGGTGTTGAGCTCCCGGATCTCGTCGGCTATGGTAAAGCCGTCCTTGTGGGGGAGCATCACGTCGAGCACGCAGATGTCGGGCTGAAGGCTGCGAAAGCCGTCGAGCGCCCCGTTGCCGTCGGCCACGTGGGTCACGGAGTAGCCGCGGTCCTGCAGGGTTTCGCTGACGATCTTGGCCAGGAAGATCTCATCCTCCACGTAGA
>DATAGL010000662.1:0-4091 GCA_036263755.1 Chitinophagaceae bacterium
ACCGGGCCCATCCAGTCCTCCTCCCTCCACTACAAAGCGACCGCCTTCGGCTTTACAGGCTTCAATGGCCTGCAGGTAATGGGCAACGGCATCTTTATCAATCAGTGGGCCTACATGGTTTTGCTGGTCCAGCGGATTGCCGATGCGCAGCTGCCGGTAGGCAGCCACGAGCTTATCCCGGAACGTATCGTATACGTCTTCATGGATAATGAGCCGGCGGGTGGTGGTGCACCGCTGGCCGGCCGTGCCTACAGCACCGAAAACGCAGCCTACGAGTGCCATTTCCAGGTCGGCATCCTTGGAAATGATGATGGCATTGTTCCCGCCCAGCTCAAGCAAAGAGCGGCCCAGCCGGGCCCCTACAGCCTGGGCTACCGCCTTACCCATACGGGTGGAACCGGTGGCCGAAACCAGCGGAATCCGGGGATCGGCGGCGAGGTATTCACCCAGCTCGCGCTCCCCGATCACCAGGCCGCTGACGCCTTCCGGCACCTCATTACGCTTAAATACCGCTGCCACGATCTGCTGGCAGGCGATGGCGCAGAGCGGGGTTTTTTCGGAAGGCTTCCAGATGCATACATCGCCGCAGACCCAGGCCAGCATGGCATTCCAGCTCCAGACCGCTACCGGGAAATTAAAGGCACTGATGATGCCCACAATGCCCAGCGGATGCCACTGCTCGTACATGCGGTGGCCCGGGCGCTCGCTGTGCATGGTCAGGCCATGGAGCTGCCGGGAGAGTCCGACCGCAAAATCGCAGATATCAATCATTTCCTGTACCTCACCGTATCCTTCCTGCAGGCTTTTGCCCATTTCATAGGAAACCAGCTGGCCAAGCGCTTCCTTATGCCGGCGCAGTTCCTCACCGATCTGCCGCACAATTTCTCCGCGGCGCGGGGCAGGGGTCAGGCGCCATTGCTGAAAAGCTTTTTCCCCTGCGGCCACAACGGCATCATATGCCGCCCGGTCTGCCGCTACCACCGTTCCGATTTCTTTGCCGTCTACCGGTGACCAGGAAGTAAGAAGCGCGCCTTTGCTGTCCAGCCATTCCGATCCGGTTGAAGCGCCTTTGCTTGTTGGCTCAATGCCGAGTTGCTGCAATATCTGCATGACCTGTTTTTTGTAAAGTTATCTTGATTCCGCCCATTAGCCAGCGGCCGGGCATCTGTGCGCCCAGTAAATCGGAGTAAGAACGGTCCAGGAGGTTGTCCACCTGAACAAAAAGGCTGAGCTTTTCCTTTACCAGAAAGCCTTCTGCCTTGGCATTCAGAACAAAATAATCGGGGCTCAGCGTGGCTTTGACCGCAGAAGGTGTGTTGGGGGTCACCGCTGTTGCCCGCTTCTTGTACAAACCGCTGGTACTGACCGAAAAATACGGGTTGCTGTACTGCAACAGGAAATTGACCAGCATCTTGGCATGATTGGAAATATAAAGGGAAGGCACCCCGTTCCCCGAAAGCGATTTAAGCCAGACCAGACCGAGGGTCCCAAATACCTGTGCCTTTCCGGGCAATTTGCGGGCATACTGCAGGTCGGTTTCCAATCCCCGGGTGGTGACTTCACCAATGTTACGGGCCAGGAGGAAGGTGCCGCCCGGAGCCAGGTTCACAGGCCGGGGCATCTCTGCATACGGAGTGCTGACATAATCTATGAGGTCACGGTGCTTCCTCAGGAAAAAGGTCTGGGAAAGTTTGAGGTGGTTGCTGACAAAAAGATCGTATCCCGCTTCGGCATGCAGGGAACGCTCCGCCTGCAGTTCCGGATTCCCGATCCGGTTGCCGCTGCCTACAAAAGGCGGTTTGTTGTAGTTGTTGTATTGCTCGGTGAAATCGGCATACCGGATCGTTTTTCCGACTGACCCGCGCAGGCTGAATTCCTGCAACCGGTAAGAGAGATCCAGCTGGGGCACCAGTTCGGCACCGCCCAGCTCATGCCAGTCAAACCGCAAGGCAGGGTTCAGCTGTAACTTTCCTGCAGACTGGTTCAGGATCAGGAACCCGGCCGCCTGTGCCACTTTATGGTTACCCCGGTCGTTGGAACGGATGCTGCGCTGCTGGAACTGTCCGCCCGTTACCAGCCGGGTATGGCTGCCGAGCCGGCGGTCCCAGGTCAGCAGGGCCTGCACCAGCCGGGAAGCATTGTTATTGGTGGCACCCGAAGGACGAAGGGTAAAGGCATCATCGCCGTTTTTGTAGCCCAGGGTAAGCTTAACTGCATCTCTTCCTTTCTGGTAAGAAGCCTGGAGCTGATTCCAGAGAGTGGTTACTTCTTCGCGTGCGGTATCCAGTACGAGGTTCGTATAAAAGTTCTGGGCGCCGAACCGGCGCTGGTCGTAAGCACTCCGCAGGGCAAATTGCCAGTTATTCACCCGGTGACTGACCGAGAGGCTCGCCGTATGCAGGTGAAAATCATTGCGCACTCCCCGGCCCGGCTGCCCGTCGGTATTGTTGGAGAGTACCCCGGCACCTACCGAAGTATAGCCGTTGCTCCAGTATCCGCCGGCATGGGCATTGCGCAGGTTGTATTCCCCGCCGGCCACCTGGGCGGTCACCTCTTTTTTGGTCACATAAGGTACGGCACTGAACGATTTGGTGATGATATGGATCACACCACCCACGGCATCGGAACCATATACGGCGGAAGACCCGCCCTTCAGTACTTCGATCCGGTCGATTTCGGCAGGCGCAATGGGAATATAAGAGTTGAAATGACCGGTGACCGGATCATTCAGGCGGACGCCGTCGAGGATTACCAGCACCTGCTGGAAGGTACCGCCGCGCAATACGATATCGCTTTGCACGCCCATCGGCCCGCGGGCCTGGACTTCCACGCCCGGAACATACCGCAGCAATTCATCCACCGAGTTCACCGGCAGGCGGGCATACTGTTCTCCCTTGATGATAACGATGTTGCGGCCCGTGCGCGAAACCTGCAGCGGGTTCAGGGTGGCGGTAACGGTCACCGGGTCCATTTCCTGCTCCTGCTGGCCCAGGGCGGGAAAACCCAGGAAGACTGCCAGGCCCAGGTAAGTCCATTTCAATCGTTGCATGTCGGCTGGTTTTAGCAGGCGCGAAGATAGGCAGCCGGGGCTTCCGGAGCACCAGCCGGCCACAAGTTCCATTGTTTACAAGTCAAACGAAGAACCTTCTTATATACCGGCTCCGTTAGAAAAACGTTTAAGCGATCTGGCGCCTATCAAAAAAATGGACAGAACAAAACTGGTGAACTTCTAAACTTGTGAACAGCTGAATAGTAAAACTACAAACCGGCCAAAACTTTAATACGACTCGCTTTCATTCGGGAACGAACCATCCTTGACATCCTGGATATATTGCTTTGCGGCACCGGTAATGGCTGTGTGCAGGTCCAGGTACTGCCGGAGAAAGCGGGGTTTGAATTCGGTGGTGATCCCGAGCATATCATGCATAACCAGCACCTGGCCGTCGCATTGCGGACCGGCTCCGATACCGATGGTCGGGATCTGCAGGCTGGCGGTGACTTCAGCGGCCAGCCGGGCCGGGATCTTTTCCAGCACCAGCCCGAAGCAGCCGGCTTCCTGCAACAGCAGGGCGTCCTCCTTCAGCTTGTTGGCTTCGGCTTCTTCTTTGGCCCGAACGTTATAAGTGCCAAACTTATAGATGGATTGCGGGGTGAGGCCCAGGTGGGCCATAACAGGTACACCGGCACCGATGATCCGGCGGACAGACTCCAATACTTCCGAACCCCCTTCGAGCTTGATGGCATGCGCGCCGGTTTCCTTCATAATGCGGATGGCGGAGGCCAGCGCAATATCACTGTTGCTCTGGTACGAACCGAAGGGAAGATCCACCACCACCAGGCAGCGCTTTGCACCCCGGATGACGGAAGAAGCATGGTAGATCATCTGGTCCAGGGTGATGGGCAGCGTAGTTTCATGGCCGGCCATTACGTTGGAAGCCGAATCGCCCACGAGCAGCACATCGACCCCGGCCGCATCGAAAATCCGGGCAAATGAATAATCATAGGCGGTAAGCATGGAGATCCGTTGACCGGATGACTTCATCCGCTGCAGGGTATGCGTCGTAATGCGTTTGACTTCGGAAGCAGCACTC
>DATAGL010000663.1:0-8553 GCA_036263755.1 Chitinophagaceae bacterium
CGAAAAGAAAGCTCAGTGTAGATGATGGTGCTGATCAGCCCTACGGGATAGACCGCGATGTGCTCCTTGCGCGAGAACCATACCGACAGGATGCCGGAAAGGACCGCGATGTATTCGGGAATGGTGGATTGTTTCAGGTTTTCCAGGAACGTATGCCAGAGCGCCTCCAGGGACATGGACGCGAATTTAGGAATTAGGAGTTGGGAATTGGGAATTCGGAGAATGAATATCGAACCGATGATGAACGAGGGAAGAAGGAGGAAGGTTTGGGGAAACAAGGCAAAAATCGACTTCTATTTTCCTGCATCGTGTTCCCTTCGACATTCTTCACTCGTTATTCGTCTGTTCTCCGGTTCCTAATGGCGTATCATCCGGCCCTGGTGCACCACTTCAAGGTGAAGGTGCGGAAACGCAGAGTAACCGGTGTTCCCGCTGTAGCCGATGACCTGGCCCGCCTGCACGGAGTCGCCGGCCTGTACGGTGGTGCCTCCGGGTTTGAGGTGCCGGTAATGCGCCTGCGAGCCGTCGTCGTGCAGAATGATCAGGTACTTGCCTTCAGAAAGCAGCTCCGGCTGCAGGCCGCCTTTTTGCGAGTCGGAGCGGGCGGCCGTTACTACGCCTGCGCGGGCGGCGCACACCGGCGATCCTTCCTTCATTTTGAAGTCGGGTGCGAACTCGCTCTTGTGCGAAAGGTTCGATAGATAGGCCTGGGCCAGGAGTACCGAATGCCCCTTGGGATAGGGCAGGGTATAAATGAAGCTGGAATCCTCCGTATAGCGGCCCGCTTTGAGGTCACGTACGGTATAACCGGCAGGAACCTGCGCAACGGCAGCCGTACAAAAGACGAGTATCAGGGCAGCAGAAGGCACGAGGCATCAGCAGTGATTGGAAGAAGAAAGGTGCAAAAAGTCGGGCAGACCTCAAAGCCCGTCGTTTCATCCAGCGATCTCCCTGATAACCGATCTCCAGTTTGCACCCCTTCTCCCGAACCGTGCGAACTGCAAACCGCAAACCTGCAAACCCGCCCGGAACGCTATTCCCAGTGAACTACTGTTATAACCGATCTTCCGCCTTCGACGCCTACAGCACCACTTCCCCGATCCGGACTACATCCTTTGGTTCCGTGACCCGGAAGTTGATCGTTCTTTGTTTTTGGGTGGGCTTACCGAAGTCGGTGAATACGTCGGCCTTGATGGTAACGGGCCCGCCGGCTGTCTGGCGGCTATCCCCGTACAGGTTGACTTCTACCTGGTAAGTGCCCCTGGTGCCCTTACGGATGCAGAACTCTTCCGGACCATAGCCCTGGGTGACGTCGGCAGACAGCTTGCCCCCGGCCGGCGTATACCGGTTCTGGTAAGTGCATTTGAAGCGGGCAGGGTCGGTGATCCACAGATCGACATCGGAATTGTCGGCGCTCCAACCCACCACGATGCGCAGGTCGACCGGCATTGGGTAAATGAACCGGGGGTCGATCCCTGCGGTGTTCACGGGCCGGGGCGTGCTGCTCAGCAGGGCATTCAGTTCGTTCAGGGCGATGGCCTTCACATCGCCGAAGCGTTCGTCCCAGCTGCCGGTGATGAGCCGGTAGAACAGCTGCGCGGCTTCATCGGCGCCGCCTGCCTGCTGCAGGGCCAGCGCCAGGTCGCGGTAGGATTGCGGGTCTTCTTCCCGCAGGGAAAGGATCTCGCGGAAAGCAGCCACGGCCAGTTGGGTATGACCGCTTTCGGTGAGCCCGTAGGCCATGATGCGCAGCAGTTCGGCATCTTCCAGTTTCAGCTCGGCCACGTTCGACAGCACCCGCAGGGCGGAAGCCGTATCTCCTCTCACCAGGAAGATGCGTGCGGCGTCAATAAAATAGGCCGGCTGGGAGCCATAATCTTTCTTCCAGGTAAGGTACACCTCATAGCGGCGGTCAGCGGCGGCTGTTTCGAGGGCCTTGCGGTAAGGGGCATCCGGCACCCATTCTTCCAGATCAATGATCCGCCCGGGCGTTGCGGAAGGCTCTTCAGCGGAGGACAGGTTCACCACAACATCCTGCAGCTCATTGGCGGCACCCGGGCTGTTCTGATATACAACGGCCGAATCGGCAGCTACCCCTTCCGGTGCTGAAAACCGGTAGGTGGGCGGCGCTGAAATGGCCTGGTCGGCCGTCCCCTCCATCGTGATGGTTTCTATTTGTACATCTTCGTCGTCCGGTGAAGGCAGCGGAGGCGGAAGCGTCCGGCCCGTTTCCGCCGGCGTTTTCTGCGTATACCATTTTTTCAGTTCGTCCATGGCTTCCAGTGCTTCGTTCATAGCCCTGTCTTTTTCACCGGCTTCCTCCTGCTGCCGGTCCCGCAGCAAGGCAAAATACTCTTTTTGCAATCCGGCCGGCGGCAGGATGCGGTGTTCCACGTAGTCTTCCACCCGGTCGAGTACGAGCAGGGACGTGTTGCGGGTAACCAAACCAAAGGTTTTTCCCAGTTGCGTGATCGCTTCTTTGTTGCGGTCGTAGCGCAGCTCCAGGTTTGCAATCTTCAGCCGCGCGTAGAGGCGGGCCGCTGTGGAGTCGGACGATCCCCCGTCCTGCAGCCGCCATTCCTGTTCCGTTACCACTTCGCCCGGACCGTAGCCCAGCTGTACGGTGATGCGCGCTTCCTTTTTCTTCAGGCGGCCGGCTACCCGCACTTCCCGGTCCAGGCCCGTCATCGAGGTTACCACATCCTCCACTTCCGAAGAATCATAGCGCAGGCCTACCACGCGGAAGGGGGCGAGGGCGGCCTGGGCGGCTCCCTGTTCCGGACCCGTAGCTGCCAGGTTGATGTACCGTCCGCCGGTTTGCCGGGCGCAATACAAAAGATAGCCATGGTCGGCTTCCGGAGCGGAGTTGACCGTTATCAGGGGACGGTCAGGCAGCTTCAGGTCTTTTTCACCAAAATTGGAAAGCCCATCCGAGAAAAGCAGGTATTCATCCACGTTATACGTATGCAGCGTAAGGGCACCGAGCTGGGTACCCCCATCGGGCTCCAGATGATCCAGCAGCCGGATCAGGGCCGTGGCGTCGCCGCCGGTCACCTGCAGTACCGTGGCCGGCATCGGGGCGATGTGAAACGGAACAACCGTGACCTGTACTTCCTCCAGCTGTTTTAAGTAGTGACGCAGGAACGCACGTTCCTGTTCCCGGTTCCGGCGGGATGCCGATCCCGAAACATCCCAGAGCAGGGCAATGGAGGAAGGCTTTCTTTTCGGCCGTTCGCTGCCGGCGGTCAGCAGGTGTGCATGGAAATAAGTAGTATCGTTCAGGCGGCCCGTACTGACCAGGGGTTTGTCGGTCCGGCTGTAAGGAAGGAGAAATCGGAAGTCGCCGCCGCTGAAGGCGGTTGCGGAGCAGGAGCCTCCATATCCGGTCCCGGTGTTCCGGAAGCGAAAGGCTTTCAGCGTGTTGCCGGTCAGGTCGGGCGGAAGGGGAACATCCTGTACGGAGGCCTGCAGTGCCAGGCGCGGCACGCCTGCAGGCAGGGAGAGGGTATACTGGAAGCCGGTACCGGCGTATGCCATGGCCTGTTCGATACCGATCACGATGCGCCGGGTTCCGCGGGCGGGCACCGGGTAGATGCGGGTCCGGAAAGCATTACCGCGGGTGACTTCCACCAGGCCCGGATCGATCTTGCGGCGTACCGTATTTTCAAAGGCCACGCGGGCCGTCTTTTTTTCCACGATAACGCCTTCGCGCAGCGCTCCTTCGATCTCGAGCGCATACCGGACGACCTGCTGTCCTTCCGACAGCGGACATTCCAGCTCTCCCTCCAGTACCCGGTCGCCGGGGTTATGGAAGGTGATATCAAAAGTGGTGTAGGCGGTTGCCCCGATGGTGTGTACACGGATCGCGAGGTTTTGGATCGCCAGGTCGGTGCTGTCGCCGGCGATGCGCAGCCGGGGCACAGAAGCATGGGTATTGCGTGATGCGACACGGGATACCTGGCTGCAGGCCGAAAGAAGCAGGCAGGCTCCGAGCAGAAGCCGGAACATAAGCGTGGTTTTGCAATGAGATGCGGAAGAAGAAAAATTACACAGGACGGTTTTCATTCGAAGCTGTAAGAGGGTCGGATGTACGATTTACGATGTACGGGGTTTACGCTTCCGTTAATGGAAAGTATTTGGGCAAAACCGGAACACCTTTTCTTTTATTCCCTCCTTTGTGCTCCTTCGTGTCTTCGCGTCTTCGTGGCAAACGCTGCATAGTTATGATGTAATCAAAAAGACACGGAAAGAAACTTCAACATCGGAAACAAAACAGAATGCTTCATTAAACTTTTAAGGAATTTTCCGGTCGGGTGCAAACCGTTAATAAATAAGCATTTGCGTTAAAAAAAGTTAAAGGCTTCGTTAAACCGAGACCCTTGAGGCCCGTCTATGAATGCATAAAACACAACACGCAACTTATGAAAACAAGTAAAAAATTGCTGACCCTTCTGATTGCTTCCTGCTCTGCCTCTGCCGCCTTTGCCCAGCTGGGTGTAGGCCTTACCAAAACCACTCAGGCCACGGTAACCAGGAGCGTACAAACCGGCGCTGCCACCGGTGCGGCCACAAGAGCTGCCGCACAGGCACAGGCTGCGGTAACAGGAACGGCCCGCGTGAGCACGGCCAGGGTAGCCGATGTAAAGACCACCGCTGCCGCCACCACCCACGCGACCACTACCCAGGCCGTAAAAACCGCTTCCGGTCTCACATCTGATGTACAGCAAACCGCTGAAGTAAACGCCCAGACCCGTACCCGGGCCCAGGCTTCTGCAAACGCCAGCGAACAGGCAAAAGCCCATGCCAATGAAAACTCCGCTGTCCTCCGCACGCAGGGCAACGCCTCAGTGGAAACGACCACGGAAGCCGGTGCAAAAGTGAACAGCAAGCCCCTGGTCAACCGGGTGCAATCGGCTACGGAAACCGTTACCGCCGAAGCGTCCGGTAAAAAAGAAGCAGCGGTAGCCACCACTGCGGAAGTAAAGGCCAATACCGAAAAGAAAATAGCTTCCGAAGCCGGTAAAGCGGAAGACAAGGCCGTTCAGACCGAAGCCAAAGTAAAAGGAACGGCACGCACCCAGGCCGGGGCAGCCGTACAGGCTTCGGACAAGGCCCTGGAGCAGGCGGCCGCACCCTCCGCAGTGATCAGCTCCGGTGTGCAGGCCGGCACCGAAAAAGAAGCCACTGCCGGTAAGAACGGTGCTTCCGTGAAAGGCAGCAGCAAAGCCCGCGCCGCCGCCACCGTAAAAACACAACAGAACTAGTCCCTTCCCTATAGCAAGCAAGGCATCCCATTCGGCTTCGGGTGGGATGTTCTTTTAAATCGTGTACCATGAAATCGTTTCGCTCTCTTTTCCTTGTTGCCGGTATCCTGCTTTCCGCAACCGCAGCCCTGGCCCAGGACGACAGCTCCCGGGCGAAGCCTGCCTTCAAGCTGGGCCTGAATTACAACAGCCACCTGAATTTCTACGGCCGTACCGACAGCCTGCGCAGCAGCGGCGTTTTCCCCCTGGCCGAGTTCTGGCTGAAAGACCGGTTCTTCATAAACGCCGCACCTGTTTTCGTCAACAACGCCCGCATACGGATGGAGTATGCCGGTACGGTGGCCAGCATGGGCTACCAGCACCTGACGGAAAAATGGCTGACCCTGGTGACGGCCACAAAGCCCTTTTACACCCGTTCGGCGCAGCTGGTGCAGTTGGCGCTCAAGGCCCAGGGCGCCCTGTCGGTCAGCCGCCTTACCCCGGTGGTGAATGTAACGCTCGGTGGGGACGTGAAGTGGAGCAACCGGCTGGATTTCGGCGCTACGGCCGGACTGGATCATGTCATCCGGCTGCAGGGGAGCAACGGCGGTGTACTGGTACTGGATCCCGGTGTATATGCCTACGCCGGCACCCAGCAGTTTTCCCGCACGTATAGTCAGAAAAATAGAGGAAGCATCCTGTTCCCCGGCGGCAGCGAGGAAGTAACCGAACAGGTGCAGCGGTTCAGCATCCTGGCCTATGAAGCGATGGTGCCGGTCATCTGGGCCAAAGGCCGGTGGCAGTTGGTGGCCACGCCTGCTTTTGTAGTACCGAAAAACCTCATCACCGTACCCGGCCGGCCCGACCTGTCGGAGCGGGGCAAGGACCTGTTCTACCTGACAGTGGGGGTAAAACAAACGTTTTAAACGGGGTTAAGGCAGGAATTCAAGGAGCCCTTTCCAGGGTCAGGCCCGGCTTCTGCCGGCCGCCGGCAGGAAAAGGATCGCCTGTCCCGGCCGCCCGGATTTTCCGGCTTCCGTATTGGAAAAAAATTAACCGCTCCGGGCCCCGGGCGTCCCGGAAAATCGGGTCCGGAAAGCTACCTTCGCACCATGCAAGACTACCTGAAGGGATTGAATGAGCGGCAGCGCGAGGCGGTGCTGCATACCGAAGGACCGCTGATGATCGTAGCCGGCGCCGGCAGCGGCAAAACAAAGGTCCTTACCACCCGGATCGCCCACCTGATGGCCAAGGGCGTGGACGCCTTCAACATCCTGGCCCTGACCTTTACCAATAAAGCGGCGGCGGAAATGAAAGAGCGCGTGGAGCACATCCTTGCCAACCGCGAAGCCCGCAACCTGTATATCGGCACTTTTCACAGCGTATTCGCCCGGATCCTGCGGGCCGAAGCCCACCGGATCGGCTACCCCAATGCCTTCACCATATACGATACCGATGACGCCAAAAGCGTGATCAAGACCGTGGTGCAGGAACTGAACCTCGACGTACAGCACTACAAGCCCAACGCCGTGTACAACCGGATCTCCGGGGCGAAGAATGCCCTGGTAGGTCCTTCCGAATACAAGAACGATTACGCCATCCAGCAGGAAGACATGCGGGCCAACCGTCCCATGATCGGTCACATCTACGAAGCCTACAGCAAGCGCTGCTTCAAGAACGGCGCCATGGACTTCGACGACCTGCTGTTCAAGATGTACGACCTGCTGCGCACCTTCCCCGAAGTGCTGCACAAATACCAGCACAAGTTCAAGTACATCATGATCGATGAGTACCAGGATACCAACCCCGCGCAGTACGAGATCATCAAGCTCCTGGGCGCGGTTACCGAAAACGTGTGCGTGGTAGGCGACGACGCCCAGAGCATTTATTCATTCCGCGGCGCCACCATCGAAAACATCCTCCAGTTCCAGAAGGACTACGAGGAAGTAAAAGTGGTGAAGCTGGAACAGAATTACCGCAGCACCCAGAACATCCTGAAGGTGGCCAATGAGGTCATCAAAAACAACAAGGGCCAGATCCCGAAGGACCTCTGGACCGAGAACGCCTCCGGCGAAAAGATCCGCCTTGTACGTACGATGAGCGACAATGAGGAAGGCAAGTTCGTATCCGACGCCATCCAGGAGCAGAAGCTGCGCAATCACTACAAAAACAAGGATTTCGCGATCCTGTACCGCACCAACGCCCAGAGCCGATCGTACGAAGAAAGCCTGCGGCGGATGAACATTCCCTACACCATCTTCGGGGGCATCTCTTTCTACCAGCGCAAGGAAGTAAAGGACTACGTCGCGTACCTGCGCGTGATCGTGAACCCGAAGGACGAGGAAGCCCTGAAGCGGATCATCAACTACCCGGTGCGCGGCATCGGAAAGACCTCCATCGACCGCGCGATCCTGGCCGCCAACGAAAACAATATTTCGATGTGGGACGTGCTGGAAAACGCCGTCATGTTTGGCTTCCGCGCCGGCATCCTGCAGGCTATCGAGGAGTTTGTGCTGATGATCAAGTCCTTTACCAGCATGATCCCCACGAAGAACGCTTACGACATCGCCTTTCACGTGGGCAAGCAGACGGGCTTTGTAAAGGAGCTGTTCAACGACAAGAGCACCGAGGGCGTGCAGCGCTACGAGAACGTGCAGGAACTGCTGAACTCCATCAAGGAATTTACGGAAACGCCGATGAGCGAGGAAAGTGGTGAAGTGGGCGATAAAGGCCTGGGCACCTACCTGCAGCAGATCACCCTGCTCACCGATGCCGACCAGAAAGATCCCAACGCCGATACGGTGAAGCTGATGACGATCCACGCGGCCAAAGGCCTCGAGTTCCCCGTGGTGTTTGTGGGCGGGCTGGAAGAAGGCCTGTTTCCCAATGCCATGAGCATCAATACGCGCGAAGAGCTGGAAGAGGAGCGCCGCCTGTTTTACGTGGCCATCACCCGCGCAAAGGGACGTCTTTACCTGACTTACACCAATACCCGCTATAAATTCGGCTCGCTTACCCAGAACGACCCGAGCCGCTTTATCGATGAGATCCCGGCCGAGTTCCTCGACCGTTCTTTTGCCGGCGGCGGTGTCAAGAACCAGAGTGCGGGCTGGGGCCAGAGCAGTGCTTTCGAGCGGATGCAGCGCGGCAGCGGCTACGGCAGCTCTTCAAACAACAGCGAAAAGGAAAAGACCTTCGTGTCCACCCTGATGAACAACAACCGGCCGAAGGAAGTGGGCCATACGCCCTCAGCCAATTTTGTTCCCAGCGACATTACAAAGCTGGAAGCTGGGCAGCGGGTGGAGCACCA
>DATAGL010000664.1:0-17618 GCA_036263755.1 Chitinophagaceae bacterium
GGCAGCGCCCTGGGCGGCCGGTGTAAAGGAGTCGATATCGCGCTTGGTGATCCGGCCGTTATCTCCGGAGCCCTGTACCTGCGAGAGGTTGATGCCTTTTTCCGCGGCCAGCTTTTTGGCCAGGGGAGAGGCTTTGATGCGGCCGTCGCCGGAGGGATCGGTTGTATTGGTCGTATTTGTGGTATTGGTCGTATTCGTGGTATTGGGGGCTGCGGCCTGCTGGGGGGCAGCATGCGGTTGTGCAGGGGCCTGGGGGGCGCCTCCGCCTTGGGCCGCGGAAATAATGGCGTTCACATCCACCTTGCCGGCGTCGCCGATGACGGCCAGGAGGTCGTTGACGGCAATCTTTTGTCCTTTGGGTGCGCCCTGGTGGAGCAGCGTACCGTCCTTATAGCTTTCCAGTTCCATCGTGGCCTTGTCGGTCTCGATCTCGGCCAGCAGGTCGCCTTTTTTCACGGCATCGCCTACGTTCTTGTGCCAGGCGGCGATCACGCCTTCGGTCATGGTATCGGACAGGCGGGGCATCAGCACCACTTCTTCCATTTTACCAAGATCCAGTGAGGGAGCGCTGGCTGCCTGGGAGGCAGCAGCAGGTGCAGGGGCCGGGGCTTCGGCAGGAGCGGGGGCTGTTGCAGGTTGTGCGGCGCCACCGCCGGAGGTGTGCTGCGCAATATCTTCTCCCGGCTCGCCAATGATGGCCAGCAGGTCGTTTACCTGGAGCTTTCCGCCTTTGTCGGTGCCGATATGCAGCAGGGTGCCGTCCTTGTAGCTTTCCAGCTCCATGGTCGCCTTATCGGTTTCAATTTCTGCCAGCAGATCCCCTTTCTTCACCGGATCGCCCACCTTTTTGTGCCAGGCGGCGATTACTCCTTCCGTCATCGTATCGCTTAGTCGGGGCATTAAGATCACTTCAGCCATATCAAAATAGTGGATTTGATGTTTTGGAGTGCCGAAATTAACGCAAATGGGTGGATTCCCCCTAAATCTGCTGCAAATCGGCCTTTTTTGTTCCCATGGCGGTTCTCCGGCGGCAAAGGACCGGAATATTTTATATTTTGGGCACCAACCTGAACTGCTGTTTATGCCCATTGCAACCGTCACCCGTAAAGCGCCCGAGCCGGGCCCCGCCTTCCGTAAGGGCGTCCAAAGCGCCATCGTTTCTATCGTGCTGTTTATTGCCGTGTACCTCCTGCTCATCCTCGTGGCAGCCGGACTGGCCGTGCTGGGTATCTGGGCCGGTCTGGCCCTCATCATGGCGGTTCCCAAATTCATCACCATCGCAGCCGGTATTGGCCTGATGGGCGTCGGCGTGCTGGTTTTTGTCTTCCTCATCAAGTTCCTGTTCACCGTTTCCCGGCACGACACTGCCCAGACCGTACCCCTGAAAGAGGTCGACCAGCCGGAGCTTTTTGCCTTCATCCGGGACCTGGCTGCCGAAACCGGCGTGCCCTTTCCAAAGAAGATCCTGCTGTCGCCGGACGTCAACGCCTGCGTTTTCTATAACTCGAGCTTCTGGAGTATGTTCCTGCCCGTGCGGAAAAACCTGCAGATCGGGCTGGGCCTCGTGAATGCAGTGAACGTAAGTGAGTTCCGCGCCGTCATTGCCCACGAGTTCGGCCATTTCTCCCAGCGCAGCATGAAGCTCGGGTCGTTCGTGTACCAGGTGAACCGCATCATTTATAATATGCTGTATCAAAACGACAGCTACGGACGCTTCCTGTCCGGCTGGGCATCGGTAGACGGTATCTTCGCGCTGTTCGCCTCCGTCACTGCGGGCATTGTCCGCGGTATCCAGTATGTATTGCAGCAAATGTATGTGCTGGTGAACAAGAGCTACCTGAAGCTGTCGCGGGAAATGGAATTCCATGCCGACGGCGTGGCTGCTTCGGTCTGCGGCAGTAACCATATGGTTTCTTCCCTGCTCCGCATTTCGCTCGCCGGCACTGCTTACGAAGTAGCCCTCGACAAGCTGAACGGGCTGCTGGAGGAAAACAAGCGCTGCGTCAACTTCTATGACCCGCACCGGCAGGTGCTCCTGCGCATGGCCAACGACCTGGGAATGCCCCTGCGCGCGGGGCTGCCCGAAGTGCCCCCTTCCTTCGGGTCCGCCGGGCACGAAAGCCGGGTGGTCTTCACCGATCAATGGTCTTCACACCCGACGCTGGAAGAACGCAGGACGTATATGGAGCAACTGAACTGGGAAGAGCCTACGCAGGACGAGCCGGCCTGGTCGCTGTTCCGGCAACCGGAAACCCTGCAGGCTGCCCTGACCGGGAAACTGTATAGCCACCTGCCTGCCGACAAAGGAACCGAAATCGTTGACAGTGCTGCTTTCGGACAAAAGTTCGAGGCCGATTGCCGGCGGTACGAGCTGCCTGCACTGTTCCATGGCTTTTACGACGGGCGGCAGCCCGATGCGGCCGACCCCTCGGCCTGGACTCCGGGCGCGCCGGAAGGTACCCTGGAGGAGCTGTTCGCACCCGAACATACCGCCCTGGTGAAAAAGATCCAGACGGCCGATACGGAGCTGTCCGTGCTGCAGTCCATAGCCGACAAATCGATCGATGTAAAGAGCTTTGATTTCGACGGGACCAAATACGACCGCTCCGCCGCCACCGAAGTACGCGCGCTGGTGGAAGCGGAGCAGGCGGGCTGGAAGGAGGCGCTGGCCCGGCACGACCGCGATGTGCTCCGCTACTTTTACCGGTCGGCCGGGCTGCAGGGCGAAGAAACCGCCCGCCGGCTGAAGGAACAATGGGAAGCATTTTTCCAGTTAAAAAAAGCGGCAGGCGAATTCTTCGCCACCGTAAACCTGGTGATGGAACAGCTGCAGCCCCTGTATGCCGGCGGCCTGGATGAGGCCGGGGTGCACCGCGTCATAAACGGATTGAAACAGGAGGCGGAACCCCGCCTGAAGGAAGGACTGGGCAAGTGGCTGATCCGGGGCATTTTTACCGATGCGGCCCTGCGGGAAAAGGTGCAGCAATTCCTGGGCAGTGACTTCGCCTACTTCCATGAAGGGTTCCTCGAACCGGAGCTATCGCTGTTGCAGGAGCTCTGCGGCGCGGGCTGGAACGCGGTGGGTGCCCATGTGTTCGACCAGTACAAAGGCGTACTCACCGAACAGGCTTCGGTTGCCGGATCAGAACTCAAGGTCCATGCGCAGCCGCTCCCGTAATTCCTTCACCAGGGGGAATTCTTCCACCAGCTTCTGATACTGCTGTTTGGACGACAGGGGCAGGTCCTGCGGAACATATTCCGTCTTCGATTCAATAAGCAGGATGGAGAACTGCAGCCTGCGGTTGCCCAGCTCCGTCTGCAGGTACTCGCAGGCCTTGTTGCGCTCCAGTTCCAGGAACTTCTGCTGCAAGTTGTTCGTGGCGGTGGCTTCGAAAGAGTCCGCATCGCGGATGATCAGCTCGGCCAGCTCAAAGCTTTGGGAAGCAGGGTTCTTTTCTTTTTTCAGCCGTTCGATAAACCGTTTCCAGGCCGCCTGCAGGGTCTCCTGTTCGAGAGGCTTGTCTTCGATGGCCATTCCGGCCCCGCTTTCCGCCTGTACTTTGCGGCGGATCGCTTCGAGGCTGCTGATTTTTTTTGTGGTATTTGTAGTATTGGTGGTACTGGTGGTATTAGTGGTATTGGTGGTATTGGGTGGGGTTTGGGGTTTGGTGTTTGGGGTGGACGGCGGCGCCGGGGGAATGGCGCCGGGCGCCGCTTTGGGTGCGGCAGGCGTTTCGATAATGAGCTTTGGTTCCGACGATACGGGCCCGCCGGGACCGGCGGGGCGGGGTGACGGGGTAATCGTGGGTGCCGGTGTGCCGCCGCCTACGGCAATCGGGGCAATGGCCCGGAACTGCAGGGCTTTAGCTTCCGCCGTTACTTTTTTTTTATCCAGTGCGTTGCCGCCGGCAGCCAGCTCGAGGGCCTGCTGCAGGTAGCAGAGGCGGATGAGCGCCAGCTCCACGTGCAGGCGCTTGTTACGGGCGCCCTTGAACCCGATCTCGGCTTCGTTGAGGATATTGAGGGCGGAAATCAGGTAGCCCGGCTCGGTGCGTTTGGCCGTTTCCACGAACCGCTGGCGGAAGCTTTCCACCACTTCCAGCAGGC
Source organism: Chitinophagaceae bacterium (assembly GCA_036263755.1). Taxonomy (GTDB): domain Bacteria; phylum Bacteroidota; class Bacteroidia; order Chitinophagales; family Chitinophagaceae; genus Flavisolibacter. Next base: position 4,108 of record DATAGL010000664.1, read on the forward strand.
CGGCCACGCGGGCATCCTTGCAGATGAGCAGGTTGCGGATGAATTCGGCGAATCCGTTCAGCACCATATCGCCTTCAAAGCCTTTCTTATTGATATCGTCGTACAGCAGCATGGCCCCGGCGAGGTCCTGGGTGAGCATGCAGTCCATGAGCTTGAAATAATAATCCGCGTCCAGTATGTTCAGGTGCTCTACCGTGTTGGCATAGTTCAGCTCACCGCCGGTAAAGGAAACGATCTTGTCCAGGATGCTCAGGGCATCGCGCATGCAGCCCTCGCTTTTCTGGGCAATGACCTGCAGGGCGGCCTCTTCGGCCCGGATGTCTTCCTTGCGGGCGATGCCCTGGAGGTGATCCACCGTATCCTGCAGGGTGATCCGCTTGAAATCAAAGATCTGGCAGCGGCTGAGGATGGTGGGCAGGATCTTGTGCTTTTCGGTGGTGGCCAGGATGAAGATGGCATAGGAGGGCGGTTCCTCCAGCGTTTTCAGGAAGGCATTGAATGCCGAAGAGGAAAGCATGTGCACCTCATCGATGATATAAACCTTGTATTTGCCGGCCTGCGGGGCAAAGCGCACCTGCTCCACCAGGCTGCGGATATCGTCCACCGAGTTGTTGGAGGCGGCATCGAGCTCGTGGATGTTCAGCGATGTGCCTTCGTTAAAGGAAACGCAGGAATGGCAGGTATTACAGGCTTCGCCCTCCGGCGTAGGCCGCTCGCAGTTGATCGTTTTGGCCAGGATCCGGGCGCAGGTGGTCTTGCCCACGCCGCGCGGACCGCAGAACAGGAACGCATGGGCCAGGTGCCCGCTTTTGATGGCGTTTTTCAGGGTAGTGGTAATATGCTCCTGCCCGACCACGGTATCGAAGGCCTGGGGGCGGTACTTACGGGCAGAGACAACAAATTTTTCCATACTGGTGTTTTCTTGAGCAGACCTGCAAGATAAGGAGAGGAATGAGGAATCTGGAATCAGGAATGGGGAATTGGGAGGGAGGGACTGGAGTTTACAGGTTCGCCTGTTCACTTGTTTACAGGTTTAAGGTTTAAAGTTTAAGATGGCAGTCGGGAGGAGGCGTGGTGTGGCCAGATAAGCATATCCTAGCTATTATAGTCCTGCAGAACTGCCCGCAGGTATGCCGGGCAACAAAGCGGCTCTACTTAAGTAAACAGGAAGCAACCATTATACAGGTACATATAGAGTCTCAACATGGCAAACCAGCTTCAAATGCCAATCAACATTAAACTTTAAACCTTAAACATGTAAACAAGTGAACAGGTGAACCTTTAAACCCGTAAACTCTACTCACAAAACCGGATGCCTCCTGAACTCCCGCTCCCGGTCGAAGAGGAACCGGTAGGTGGTCAGCAGGCGGCTGCGGTATACGTCGCCGAGGTTTTCAGCCACATTGAGCATTTTGGGATTGAAATCGCCGATCCACTGCATTTCATACTCGGTATAGGGTACCTGCGGTGTTTTAATGATCTTGTAGGCCTCGCCCACCATAAAGGAATCCAGTCCCTTACCCTGGTACTTCGGAACGATGCCGAACACGATACCGGTGAATTTGCGGCAGGGCTTTGTTTTCTTCACCCAGAGGAACTTCAGTTTGTGCCAGAGGTCAAATTTCCCGTTAAGATACTTGAACCACTGGTTCAGGTCGGGCAGGTTCACGAACAGGGCAATGGGCTCCTCCTTGCAGTAGGTAAACCAGATGATCTTTTCGTCCATCACCGGCTTCATTTTTTTGAACAGCTGGACCGCCTGCTCCTTGCGCATTTCCTTCAGCCCGCCGTGTCCGGCCCAGGCGGCATTGTACACCGTGGCAAAATCGCCGGCATATTTTTCCAGGTGCCGCTTGTCGATGCACCGGACCGAAAAGTCCTTGTTCCGGGCGATCTGCTCATGGCGTTCGGCGATCTTGGGGGTCAGCTCCGCTTTCGGATTCCTGCCGAAACAGACCTGGTGGAAGAACGGCCGGAAGCCGTAGTGCTCGAACAGTTCCTGGTAATAGGGCAGGTTGTAATTCATGCCGTACAGGGGCTCCTGAAAGCCCTCCACCACCAGGCCCCACCACCGGTCGCGCTCGCCGAAGTTGATCGGCCCGTCCATGGCCTCCATGCCTTTGGCAGCCAGCCAGGTGCGGGCGGTGTCGAACAGCAGGTTGGCGGCTTCCTGGTTGAAAGTGCAGTCGAAAAAGCCAATGCCGCCCACGGGTAACTCGTCGCCCTTGTTCCGGTATTTTTTATTGGTGAACGCGGCGATGCGGCCCAGCAGTTCGCCCTGGTCATTTTTCAGGATCCAGCGCACGGCCTCGCCGAAGCGGAAGGCCTTGTTCTTTTTCGGGTCGAAAACGTCGCGGATGTCCTTGTCCAGCGGACGGATATAGTTGGGGTTCCCCCGGTGCATCAGGGGCTGAACGTTCAGAAAGTCCCGGGCAGTAGCTTCATTGGTTACTTCAACGATGTGCATGCAAAGCGGTTTGTTCCTCAGCCTTGCAAGATAAGCGAAACGCCCTTTACAGGGCGTTGCGGAACATTTTTTTGGCCTGGCGGGCGTCGTGCTCGTAAATGTCGTCCCGGAAATTGAGCTGCCCGTTCTCATCCACCCATGCGGTATAATAGGTGATGAACACCGGCACTTTCTTGTCCAGCTTCACGAATTTCTCCTCTCCGCTGTTCATGGCCTCGTCGATGCGCTCGGGTGTCCACTCGGGATTGTTGCGCAGCAGGTACTGGGCCATCTTGGCCGGCTCGGCCAGCCGGATGCAACCGTGGCTGTAAGCCCGCTTATCCTTCTGGAAAAGGCTTTTCGAAGGCGTATCGTGAAAGTAGATGTTGAACGAATTGGGGAACAGGAACTTCACCTTGCCCAGTGCGTTCTGGCCGCCCGGCTTCTGCCGGATCACGGGCAGCCCGCCCTCATTGCCGGTGATTTCCATATTCTGGCTGGCCAGGTAATTCGGATTGCGGTCGATGGCCGGCAGGATTTCATCTTTAACAATACTGGGGGGCACGTTCCAGTGCGGGGAGAATACCACCTGGTTCAGGTCGCCGGTGAACATCATGGTATTGTGGCCTTCTTTACCCACAACCACATTCATATCGAAGGCTTTTTTGTTCCCTTCATAGACGTGCAGCACGAATTCGGGGATGTTCACTACGATAAGGTTGCCGGAAGGCTCGTTCGGCATCCAGCGCATCCGTTCCATATTGATCAGCAGCTGCTGCAGGCGCTTGGCGGCAGGCACATTCATTTCCTTCACCTCGGCAGGGCCGATGATGCCGTCGGGGGTATACCCGTGGCGGGCCTGGAAGTTCTTTACCGCCAGCTCCAGCGTATCGTTGAATACCGGTGTGGTATCGGCTGCGGGCAGGTCGCCGGTGAGGTGCAGGCGGCGCTTCACCGCGACCAGCGCCGGGTCGGATATTCCTTTTTTCCAGGATTTTTTGGGTGCCGGAACGGCGGGCCAGCCGCCATTCTTCGCCAGGTTCACATAGCGGCCCAGCTGCTCCTTGAGCTGTCCGTACCGCACGTTCACGTCCTCAAAATATTTATTGTCCTTGTGCTTTTTATTCAGGAGCGAATCGGCGAGGGCGAGGGCATCCTCTTTTTTCCGCGGCACGAAGCGTTCCATTTCCTTGCGCTTCACATAGCCTTCCTCGTAATTGTTGAGCGTATACAGGATGAAATGGCGCGTGAGCTGCAGCTCGGTTTCCAGCATCTTTTTATCCGTGGAGGACACGGAAAGGCTTTCCTCCGCAATAAGGGCATCCATGCGTTTTTGCAGGGCTTTATCCTGCAGGATGGTGTCCTTGTTGTACGTCGTATGCCAGTCGTGCAGGTTCCAGAAGCCGCGGGCCTGCTCGGTCAGCCCGTCGCCGGAGAACCAGGCATACTGGTAGTTGCGGGCATTGTAAAAACTGCGGATGCGGCGGGCCACCGAATCGGGGATCGCTTTAGCGGTAATATGGGCTTCAAGAGCGGAACTGTCCAGGAACAGGGTGCTGAATGAATTGGCCGGGGTGATGCTGCGGTCGCGGGAGGAGATTTTCTTTTCTTCCCGGGCGGTGCCGGCGGTGGATTCGGCATTCTGGCACGAGGCCAGCAAGCTCCATAGAATAGCGGTGTAGATGAAAACAGTTTTCATACTCATCCGTGGTGCAAAGCGCGTGCCCGGTGAGTAGAAACTCTGGAAGGTTTAACGTTTTAAATAAGGTGATGCCGTGGAGCGCCTGCGCGCAGGCAGGCCATCGGTGGGGCAAGGGGGCGGATGGACAGAGCCATTAGGCAATTGGAGAGCTATTTGCACAGAATGAAGTATGCCAAAGGCCCCGTTTCCATATGAACTGGATTTCACGGCTATTGATTTCCGGGAGCAGCCCGGGCTGTACCGGGTAGGCAAGGGCGAGCAGGGCGTATTGCTGGTGCAGCCCTACAAAAGCGAACTGTTGCCGCACTGGCGCTTCCGCACCCCGGAAGCCGCCCGGGCATCAGCCGAAACCCTGTACCGGATGTTCCTGGAGTATGGGGCAGCAGGCGATTTTGTGGGCATGGATATGGCCCGGAAATTCCTGCAGATGGGCTATACGCGGGCCCGCCGGTATGCCAACCACCGGTCCGGCAAAAAATACGCGGGGCCGGTCCCGGTCGATCAAAAAGGCCGGAGCGGTGCCCACGGGCGGACGGTGCTGCCCCGCAGCGAAGACCCGGTTAAGGCGGCATCGGCAGCCGTATTTTATGGTTACTGGCAGAAAGCGCTTGCTGATCCAACTTACCGGGAGCTGATGGAAGCGCATGAGCGAAGGGTTTCTGGTTTGTAGTTTGTCGTTTGTGGTTCTTATGGAAGGAGCCTGAACGCAGGGCAGAACAGGACAACTCGTTGTTGCCCGAACTACAAACCATCCTTTGACCTCGTGAACATGTGCGCCTCCTGAACTGTTAACCACAAACTACCAACTACAAACCGCAAACAACCAACAATATTATGAACCTCGGATACGCCTGCATCAATATCAAGCTGAACGAGCTGGGCTTCACTACGAACCGGGGCATGATCCGGCGCACCTTTCTCGAAAAAGGCATCCGCTATGCTTCGGAACTGGCGCTGCAAAACGTGCAGGCGCTGCTGAAGATCGTGGAATGGAACGTCCGCAACGGCATCACGGTGTTCCGCGTTACTTCGGAGCTGTTTCCCTGGGCCTCGGAGTACCGGCTGCAGGACCTGCCCGATTTCCGGGAAATACGCACGTACCTGGAAGCGGCGGGTCGTTACCCGGTGCGCATTTCCTCGCATCCGGGCCCGTTCAATAAAATGGCCGGCTCCGGCGCCACGCTGGCCAATACCATCAAGGACCTGGAGATCCATTCCGAGGTGTTCGACCTCATGGGCCTGCCCGCCACGCACTGGCATAAGATCAACATCCATGTGGGCGGCGCTTATGGCGACAAGGAGGAAACGCTCCGGCGGTTCGCCCAAAACTTCAAGCTGCTGTCGGCCAACCTGCAGCGCCGGCTGTCCGTGGAAAACGACGACAAGCCTGGTTTGTATACGGTAGCCGACCTGGTACCCCTGCATGAAATGACGGGTATCCCCATCGTGTTCGACTACTTTCACCACCGGCTGCACCCCGGCCAGCTTTCCGAGGAGGAAGCCTTTCACACGGCCTACCGCTCCTGGGACCTGAAGCCCGTATTCCACTATTCATCTTCGCGCCGCGATAACGAAGACCCCACGGCAAAGAAGGAAGCGCATTCCGACTGGGTGTACGAACGGATCAATACCTACGGAAAGGAAGTGGATATCGTGCTGGAAACAAAGATGAAGGAACTGTCCGTGCTGAAATACCGGGAGCAGTTCGGGGACTGAGGATGGTTAGAGGTTTGTGGTTGGTGGTTTGTGGTTCAGCGTACAGAGGTGGAGGTGTGCAACCGCTCGCTTACTGTGCTGCTTCACCGGACTTCCGGGTAATGCCGCCTAACCGGTTCCCGCTTTCCCGGAGCTTTCTTTTCTGGCGCAGGTAGCCTGCCACCCCGGCAAACAGAATCACCCCCGATAAAAAAAAGAAAAAGACGCTCAGCCACCGCACATTTTGCAGCCGCAGCAGTTCTTCAAGCGAAAGCCCGGCGATGGCAAAATACAGGGCCGTGCGCAGGAAGAAAAGAAAGGTGCGGTCGTTGGCCATTTTTGTGCGTTCAATTGCCAGTTCTTCGCGGAGGATCAGGTCGGTGTTCGGTAGTTGCCGCTCCATAATTTTCTGTATGCAAAACAGATACCTTCCTGCAGCAGGTTTCAGGCAGCATCGTTCAGCAGGCAGCAGGATATACTCTATTCTTTCGTTCCGAGCGTTTTTATTTGCGCTTCGGCATGCCTGTTCTGCGGATTCAGCTTCAGGGACTGTTCATAATTTTTTATGGCCAGTTCCGTATCGCCCAGGGCTGCATAGATTTCTCCCAGGCTGTCGAACGCATTTGCACTTGCAGGATATAAATAAACATTCAGTTTAAAAATTTCCAATGCATCAGGGATGCTTTTTTGAGCAAAAAGCTTATACCCCCAGCTGTTTATTTCTTTTTCTGAAAGGGTAAATCCTTTATTCGTTTTCCTCAGGGCATTTACTGCTTCGATTGCTTTTTTATACCCCGATTCATCCAGTCTGCTCTTCAGCAATTTCAGGGATGGGGAAAGCCCGAAACCGTTGGCCTGTTTCATGTCCGGAATAAACAGACCTGCCAGTTCATCAATGAATGCATCCGGTGACCCGCCGGAGAGATTGGTCAGCACAATAATGGAAAGATCATCTTTCGGATAAACGAACAATGCCGAACGCCCCCCTCCGACAGGAGCTACCGCAGGATGTTCCGTTCGCCCGACTACCGGCCAGCCTGCTGCATATCCGTTCAGTAAGCTGCTGAATCCACCCGTTTCGCCATTGTTCAGAACAGCAGGTGTCCAAAGCGCCGCAAGGCTGGATGGCTGTTTCAGCAGCTGGCCTTTTTGTAATGCAATAATCCAGTCCGCCAGTTCTTTGGCGGTCGAACTCATACCGGCGGCAGTCTGTAAAAAGGGGGGAAAGGAGAAGAACATATTGCAGAGCTTACCCTTTTGATACTGGTAGCTGCAGGCTGCGTTGACCACAATGTCCTTGGTAGCGCCAAAACCCGACTGTATCGTTTTCGGCATCCCCACTTTCGCCAATTGCTCCTTTGTAATATACTCCTGGAACGGCATGCCGCTCAGCTGGCCGATGATGCGGCCGAGCAGCAAATAATTGGTCTGGTTATACCGGAACCGTTCACCGGGGGTAAAGTCATTCGGCAGCTGAAGCACTTTCTTCCAGGCTTCCTCCGGATTGTCCATGATTAAAACGGCTTCTTCCTCATTTACAATATCAGGAATACCGGAGGTATGGGACAGCAGCTGCAGCACCGTAACCGGTTTCCAGGCTTCAGGCAGGTCACTGAGGTATTGGGAAATGGGTACATCCAGTTTTAGTTTTCCGGCTTCCATCAATTGAACGATGGCCACACCGGTAAATGCTTTGGTAATGGAATTAATGGTGAAAACCGTTTTGTCACTTACCGGGATTAAATCCTGCAGGTTGGCCAGTCCGTAATTACCTGTTTTAATAATTTTCCCTTCTCGTACGATCGCCAGTTGCAGGCCCGGTATTTTCCGTTGCCGCATTTGATGGTGCACAAACACGTCTATACTGTCGGACTGCCCCAAAGCTGTGAAACCAAAGATAAAAACCAGGAATGCCGGAAGTGCCCTTTTTATAAAAACTGCCATAGGGTATCAATTGCCGCAAAGAACGCGGTTTTTCAGCAATGCCCTTTGTGTTTCAGGATTTCCTTTTTAAAGGAGCTGCAAAGTTGAACATTCCTGCTGCTGTATGGCTGCAGCGCAGCCGGATTTCCGGGCACCGGGCTCACACCGCCGTTCATTTACCGCGGATACATCCTGCATTCTGTCTCCTGGCAGAGATTGGCTTGTATAATCTGATATTTATATGGAACTTTAAGAACACCCCTTAAACATTACTGTTATGCGATGGACGCTTTATCCGGTACTGGGCCTGATCATTACCGCCTGCACCCTGCACGGCCAGCAGCAGGCCGTTCAGACGGCTGCAGTCCGGCCCGCACAGAAAGAAGATCCCCGGGAACTGCAAGCGGCAAAGGCCAGGGACATGTTCGACCATTTCAGGAAAAGCAGCGTAAATAAAAACGTTTCCTTCTTTGTGGAATTCGACCGGGCCGAACTGATCCGGCTGCTGGAGGAGTCGGACCAGCCAACGGTAAAGCTCCTGGTTGGGGCTTATTCGGATGAGGACGACGACGACAAAAAACAGCGGCCCACCATCCTGGTACAGGTTGGCAACGGAACCACGGGGCAAAGCCTGGCCAGCCGGCCGTTCGTTACCTACCGTTATTTCACCAGTGACGCGCTCTGCCCGCCCCCTTCGCCCTGCCGGCTGGAACAGTAGCGGTCCTCAGACGGCATCCGTATCGGCCGGGAGCCCGGCGGCCAACGGCTTTCCCGCTTTTTTCGTAACCCCCCGCCCTTTGTACCCCGTTAACCGGGCGCGCAGTTGGTTGAGCTTTTTCGACTGTACGAACCGGACCACCTTTTTTTCCAGGAAATGGTGCACCGGCACCAGCAGCGCAATGATCACGATCTTGACCAGCCAGATGTACAGGGGTTTGCCGTGTACGGCATGGTGCAGGCTGGTATCGATCAGCAGGATGAGGAATTCAAACAGGCAGATAAAGGAAATGTAACCCAGGAGGCGCGTCGTGAACGGCGAAATCGGGAACATCCCGGCTACGATCAGAAAGAGAAAGAGCATGACGATGGCCAGGGAAATGATATTGTATTGCAGGTATTTCTCCCGTTCCTGCTGGCGCTGCAGCTCGGCCAGGTCGTGCTGGTGCTGGCTGTTGGCGCGTTCCACTTCCAGCAGGGCCAGTTCGCGGCCGCTGTTCACCCGGCCGGCAGAATCCTGGTAGGCGAGGTATTCCTCCGTAAACCGGTGCGCTTCGGCAAAATGACCCAGCGCGGCATGGGCACGGCTCAGCTTCAGCAGTATATTCCGCTGGGTCAGCAGGTTGCCGGAACGTGCTGCCAGTTCCGCAGCTTCGGTGTAGTACGGCAGTGCTTTTTGCGCCATTCCCAGCTGTTGGTAACAGTCCCCGACATTCTGATCCAGGTCGATCAGCCCCGGGGCATCCAGCATCTGGCGCAGCTGCGGTTCGGCGGCCGTAAAGTGCCGGATGGCGGAGTCGGGCTGGCCCGCATAAAAATAGATGGAGCCGATCTGCCAGGCATACTGGGCCGGACCCCGGTTTTGCTGGAGCTGGTAAAAATCGGGCTGTTCCTGGAGGTAGCGCAGCGCGGCGCGGCTGTCCTTCTGTACCACCATCAGGTAAGCAAACATCAGCTGGTGGGCGAACATCCGGTCGCGTTCCGAGCCCAGGCTGTCTGCCAGGGTCAGGGCCCGCTGGATGTATTCTTTCTTTTCCACTACCCGGGCGAGGTCCACATAATCGTACAGCATACCCCGGAGGTCGGACCGGCCCCGGTTTCCTTCGAGGCTTGTGTGGAGCATGTTTTCGGCAAGGTCGGCCCGTCCCAGGCTGTTGTACAGGAGGGCGATGTGGTGGTATGCCTTTGTTTGCAGGGGATAGTTCTTGCGGATATAAGCGAGGTCGTAAGCCCGGTTGTAATGTTCGTAGGCCGTAAGGGCATTGCCCCGGGCCCCGAAAATATCGCCCATTTCCAGCAGCAGCACGCTCCGGATCGAATCGTCGGGCTGTTTGTCCAGGGCCAGCTGGGCCTGGGCGGTTTGTTCCAGTGCGGCATCGTAGCGGTTGCGGTTGCGCAGGATCGCCGCCTTGCGGATGTGGGCCAGCGCCTGGTAATCATACTGCCGGCTGTTGCGGGCATAAGCCAGGCCTTTGTCCAGGAAGGAAAGGGCCTTGTCGAAGGTGCTTACGCTGTTCCAGGAATTGATGTTGTCGGTGGAATAGGAAAACAGCACCCGGAGCATCAGGTCGCGGTGGGTGGATTCCTCGGCCAGGGTCAGCTGGTGCTGGAGCACGCTGTCGCCTTTGGCGGTGGCCTTGTAGATATAATAATGGACGGCCAGCGCACCGAGGGCGGCCACTTTTTCCGGATCGGTGCGGGCGTTGCGCACGGCATTTTCCAGGATGGAAAGCCGTTGGTGATACGTGGCGGGCCCTGCCTGGGCACGGGCCAGAACGGAGAGGAGCAGCATTCCTGCAAACAGCAACCGCCGGAGCATAAGCGTTGGTTTTGGGGTGAAGGGCAGGCTCTATTAAGTTACAGAAATTAATCAGGCATCGACCCGTTTTTTGCCCGGCGGGCGTTCCGGCCGGCCCTGCCGTTAAACCTTTGGAGATGTTTGCGAACAAATTGGCTATTTTCCTGTACTCCCTTACCTTTGCAGCCTGAAAACCAGGGGTGGGGTGCAAAGCCCGTAAATCCCGCTGGCAATAATCCGGAAACGGGCTTTGAGCCGGTTTTCACTATAAATCCTCTTTACAAAAGCTTTTTATGGCAAAAGTTGGTAAGGTAAAACAAATCATCGGCGCTGTGGTCGACGTTCAGTTCGAAGGGCAGTTGCCTGAAATCTTTAACGCACTGGAAATCAAGCGGGGAACCGGTGAAACCCTGGTACTCGAAGTGCAGCAGCACCTGGGCGAAGACAGCGTACGCTGCATCGCCATGGACGGTACCGAAGGCCTCACCCGCGGACTGGATGTGGTGGATACGGGCGCGCCCATCACCATGCCGGCTTCCGAGCAGATCAAAGGGCGCCTGTTCAATGTAACCGGCGATCCGATCGACGGACTTCCGCCGGTGCCGAAGGTGAACGGCCGTCCCATCCACGCCAAGCCGCCGGCATTTGAACACCTTTCCACCGCCACGGAAGTGCTGCTGACCGGTATCAAGGTGATCGACCTCATCGAGCCCTACGCAAAAGGCGGTAAGATCGGCCTGTTCGGTGGTGCCGGTGTGGGTAAAACAGTACTGATCCAGGAACTGATCAACAATATCGCCAAGGCCTATTCCGGTCTGTCCGTGTTTGCCGGTGTAGGTGAGCGTACCCGCGAAGGAAACGACCTGATGCGGGAAATGATCGAAGCCGGAATCATGAACTACGGCAATGCCTTCAAACACAGCATGGAAGAAGGCGGCTGGGACCTGAGCAAGGTGAACGTGGCCGAGCTTTCCGACTCCAAGGCGACTTTCGTGTTCGGCCAGATGAACGAGCCCCCCGGCGCCCGCGCCCGTGTGGCCCTTTCCGGTCTGACCATTGCCGAATACTTCCGCGACGGTGACGGCACCGGCCGTGGCCGCGACATCCTCTTCTTCGTGGACAACATCTTCCGTTTCACCCAGGCCGGCTCCGAAGTATCGGCCCTGCTGGGTCGGATGCCTTCCGCGGTAGGTTACCAGCCCACGCTGGCCACCGAGATGGGTCTGATGCAGGAGCGGATCACTTCTACCAAGAACGGCTCCATTACCTCCGTACAAGCGGTATATGTTCCGGCGGATGACTTGACCGATCCGGCGCCGGCAACCACCTTCGCCCACCTGGATGCCACTACGGTACTTTCCCGTAAGATTGCCGACTTGGGTATCTACCCGGCCGTGGATCCCCTGGATTCCACTTCCCGGATCCTGATGCCCCAGGTGGTTGGCGACGCGCACTACAACTGCGCCAACCGCGTGAAGCGGATCCTCCAGCGGTATAAGGAACTGCAGGACATCATCGCGATCCTGGGTCTGGATGAACTTTCCGACGAAGACAAGCTCACCGTATCCCGCGCCCGTAAAGTGCAGCGCTTCCTGTCGCAGCCCTTCCACGTGGCCGAGGCCTTTACCGGTCTGAAAGGTGTACTGGTGCCGATCGAAGAAACCATCCGCGGGTTCAACATGATCATGGACGGCGAAGTGGATGAATATCCGGAAGCAGCTTTCAACCTCGTGGGCACCATCGACGATGCCATTGAAAAAGGCAAGAAGATGATGGCCTCCGCACAGGGATAAGCTTTGAAGTATTGGGTGGTATTTGAGGTATGGGTGGTATTGGTATAAAAGCTGGTACTGTCTTACACTAACCAATACCACCGATACCCCCATACCACAAATACCACTAACTATGACACTCGAAATACTGACACCGGAAAAAAAGCTCTTCAGCGGCGACGTGTACGGCGTGCAGATGCCGGGCATGAGCGGTTCCTTTGAAGTGCTGGACAAGCACGCACCTCTGGTGAGTGCCCTGAAACCCGGCCGCATCAAGGTGCTGCGCGACCGCCAGAACCACACGGCCTCTTACCAGATCCAGGGTGGCTTCGTGGAAGTGCTGAACAATAAAGTAACGGTGCTCGTGGAAGGCGCTACGGCGCTGGACTGAGGAATGTATCTTTTTAAAAAAGCCGCTGCTCCTGCAGCGGCTTTTTTATTTGGCCGAACGGCCGTCTGCCCATACAGATCCTGTTTGTGTAATGCCGCGGTCGGATGCATCTACCGGAAAAATCAGCTTATGCGGATCGTTACACTTGTATGCACCCTGCTCCTGGCTGCCGGTTCCGGCGCGCAGGTTCGAAAGGTCAATGCTCCTTCCACCGTACAGTCCATCATCGTATTTACTGCAGGTGCGCAGGTACAGCGAACGTCCACCGTTCACCTGCCGGCCGGCCGGACCGAAGTTTCCTTCACGGGTTTGAGTAACCAGTTGTTGCAGCAGAGTTTACAACTGAAGGCCGACGCGGCCGTCACCCTGCTGTCGGTGCAATCGGAAAAGGATTTCTTTACCCGGCGCCAGATGGACGAAGAAGAACGGGACTTGCGCGTACTCGGAGCCGAACTGACGGAAAAGATCGAGCAAGGAGGGCGCATGCTGGAGGTATATAAACGGGAAGAAGCCATGCTCGAAAAAAACCAGGCGGTGGGCGGCTCTTCCGGATGGAAAGCGGCCGAGTTGAAAGAGGCCCTGGACCTGCACCGCCTGCGGCTGGCCGAAGTATTCAACAAGCAGCTCGAATGGAAGAACACTCTTTCCAAGCTGCAGGCCGACCAGAACCGTGTCCAGGGCCGTCTGAATGAGATCGGCCGTAAGCGTGACAGCGTACAGATGGTAGTGGTGGCATTAGTGGAGTCGAAAGAGGCGCGTACGGTTACGTTTCAGCTGCGGTACGGGGTTCGTGATGCCGGCTGGTATCCCACATATGATATCCGCATGAATGAACCCGGGAAACCGCTGTCCCTCGTCATGAATGCCAACCTTTTTCAACGGAGCGGGGAAACCTGGAAGGATGTGCGCCTGCAACTGAGCTCGGGCAACCCGGACGACAACGCCACCCGCACGGAGCTGGAACCCTGGAGGCTGGGCTACCTGGACCGGTCGGTACTGTGGGAGCCGGGACCTGCGGGACAATTTGCCGGCCGCGTGGTGGACGATCAGGGTGTACCTCTGTCCGG
>DATAGL010000665.1:0-7053 GCA_036263755.1 Chitinophagaceae bacterium
CGCACCCGCTCTTCGCTGAGCTGGATCTGCTCTTCGGTGGCGCGGAGCTGCTGCTCCTGCCGCACCATATCGAAATAGGTGCGCATTACATCCGATACGGTGGTCACTACCTGGTTCTTAATCTGCAGTTCGCCCAGTTCCACCAGTTCGCCCAGCCGCCGGCGGGTGATGAACATCCGCAGGCCATCGAATAAGGTCCAGTTCAGGTTGACCGAACCCTGCAGGTTGGCCGAACGTACATTGCCTCCCCGCTTGGCCCCGGACGCCAGCTCCTGTACCTGGTTGTTCCGGTTCAGCACCACGCCGCCCGTCGCATTGAGCCGGGGGTAGAAGGCATAATCGGCATAGGCATCATTCAAGGCAGCCAGCGTGCTGTCGTTGCGCGACAGGCGGATATCGAAGTTGTTCTGCAGGGACGTGGCAATGGCTTCTTCCAGGGTCAGCGGACGCACCTGGGCAAAGACAGCCCCGTTCAGCAAGAGGAAGAAATGAAGCAGGAATTTATTACGGTTCATGAAAGGGAACAGTTTTAGCATAGGGCCCCGCGCCAAAGCACAGGGCCCGGTAAAGTTATGAATGGGCTACAGCCGGCTGTACGCCCCGGTTTTTCAGTTCTTCTTCTTCCATTACTTCCAGTTCGTTCCGGACCTTTTTCCGGGAAAGGAAAGTATAAATGGCCGGGATCACAAACAGGGTCAGCACCAGTGAGAATACGATACCGCCCACGATGACGATGCCCAGCGGGATCCGGCTGGTAGCAGCCGCACCCAGGGACATGGCAATGGGCAGGGCGCCGAGCGCCATGGCCAGTGAGGTCATGAGGATCGGGCGCAGGCGCTGTCCGGCGGCATAGATTACGGCTTCCCGCTTGTTCATGCCGGCAAGCCGGTTCTGGTTGGCAAACTCCACGATGAGGATACCGTTTTTCGTTACCAGGCCGATCAGCATGATCATGCCGATCTGGCTGAAGATATTGATGGAGTGACCGAACACCCAGAGCGATAAAAGGGCGCCCGCAATGGCCAGCGGTACGGTGATCATGATAATGACTGGGTCAATAAAGCTTTCAAACTGAGCGGCCAGTACAAGGAAGATGAGGCCCAGGGCCAGCAGCAGGGCGAATGTCGTATTTCCCTGGCTTTCCTGATAATCGCGGCTGCTGCCCGACAACTGCGTTTCGAATGTTTCATCCAGCAGGGTGTTGGCGATGGACTGCATGGCCGCAATGCCTTCACCAACGGTCTTGCCCGGTGCGAGGCCGGAGGAAATCGTGGCCGACTTATACCGGTTGAAATGGTAGATCGTGGAAGGGGAGGTGGCTTCTTCGAAGGAAACCAGGTTGTCCAGTGAAATCATCTGGCCACCGGTATTGCGCACGTACAGGCTTTTCAGATCGGTCGGATCGTCGCGGTCATCGCGGGCTACCTGTCCCATTACCTGGTACTGCTTACCGCTTTTTGTAAAATAACCCAGCCGGCGGTTGCTCAGGGCAAGCTGCAGGGTCTGCGATACATCTTCCACATTCACGCCCAGCTGAGAGGCTTTCAGCCGGTCCACATTGATGCGCAGTTCCGGCTTGTTGAATTTCAGATCGGCATCCACTCCCTGCAGCACCCCGCTTTTGTTGGCTTCCTCGAGGAAGCGGGGCAGTACCTGCATCAGTTTATTGAAGTCGTTGTTCTGTATTACGAACTGTACCGGCTGGCCACCGCGGCGGTTTACCTGGATCGTCTGGTCTTCGATGGCGAAGGCGCGGCCTTCATTGAACTTTGACAGGTTGCGGTTCACCATTTCCACGATTTCTTTCTGCGAACGGGTACGGTCCTTCGGGTCCACCAGGGCCACGCGTACGAAACCCGAGTTGGTGGCTCCTCCGGCAAAGCCCGGCGCCGTCATGGATAAAACGGTCGTTTTTTCCGGCACGGAGTCGAGCATGAAGGTGCTGAGCCGGTCGATATACCGGTCCATATAGTCATAGGCGGTTCCTTCGGGGGCCGTTACCTGGAGGCGGAACTGGCTGCGGTCTTCCATCGGGGCGAGCTCGGAGGGGAGGCTCGACCAGAGCAGTACGATCAGCCCGATACAGGCCAGTACGATGCCCCAGGCAATCCCGCGCACGCGCATGAAGCCGTTCAGCCAGCGGGTATAGCCGTCTTCCATGGCCCGGAAAAAGGGCTCTGTTTTCGTATAGAACCAGGAGTGCTTGTGAATGTCCTTCTTACTCATCTTCACGTTCAGCACCGGTGTCAGCGTCAGCGAAACAAAGGCGGAGATCAGTACGGCTCCGGCCACTACGATACCGAACTCACGGAACAGGCGTCCCACGAATCCTTCCAGGAAAATGATCGGCAGGAACACGAAGGCCAGCGTGATGGAGGTGGCGATGACCGCGAAGTAGATTTCCTTGGAGCCTTCCTTGGCTGCCTGCCACTTGTTCATGCCCTGCTCCATCTTTTTGTAGATATTCTCCGTCACCACAATACCGTCATCCACCACCAGGCCGGTAGCCAGTACAATGGCCAGCAGGGTCAGTACGTTGATGGTAAAGCCGCAGAGGTACATGATAAAGAAAGCCCCGATGAGCGATACCGGGATATCAATTAACGGGCGGATAGCGATGAGCCAGTCGCGGAAGAACAGGTAGATGATCAGGATGACCAGCACCAGCGAAATGATCAGCGTTTCCTCCACTTCCGAGATCGACTGCTTGATGAACCGGGTCTGGTCCATGGCAATGTTCAGCGTGATGTCGGCAGGCATCTCCTTTTTGATCTGGTCGTAACGCTTGTAAAATTCATTGGAGATGGAAACGTAATTGGAGCCGGGCTGGGGAATGATGGCCAGGGCGATCATCGGGATGCCGCTTTCGCGGAGCTGCGATTCTTCGTTTTCCGGACCGAGCACGGCCTCGCCGATGTCGCGGATGCGCACATCGCTGCCGTTGGCATTCTTCACCGTAATGTTGTTGAACTCCTCTTCGGTGTTCAGGCGGCCGAAGGTACGCACCACCAGCTCGGTGGCGTTGCCGGAGATTTTACCGGAAGGAAGCTCCACGTTCTGCTGCAGGAGGGCCTGCTGCACGTCGTTCGGTGTGAGGGCATAGGCCGTAAGCTTTTCGGGGTCGAACCAGATCCGCATTGCGTAGCGCTTCTCACCCCAGATCTGGATGGCGGATACGCCGGGTATGGTTTGCACACGCTCCACCAGTACGTTGTTGGCCCACTCGGAAATCTCCAGCTGGTTGCGGGTATTGCTCTGCACCGTCATGGAGATAATGGGGTCGGAAGAGGCGTCGGCTTTCGAAACCACCGGGGGCGCTTCCAGGTCGGTGGGCAGTGAGCGCTGCGCCTGCGACACCTTATCGCGCACGTCGTTGGCAGCCGCTTCCAGGTCCACACCCAGTTCGAACTCCACGTTGATATTGCTTGTGCCGGTGCTGCTGGACGAAGTAATGTTCTTGATCCCCGCGATTCCGTTGATGGCCTTTTCAAGGGGTTCGGTGATCTGGGTTTCGATAATGTCGGGGTTGGCGCCACCGTAGGAGGTACGTACGTTGATGTTGGGCGGGTCAATAGCCGGGTAATCGCGCACGCCCAGGAACTTAAATCCGATAATGCCGAACACCACGATAACGATGTTCAGCACAATGGCCAGTACGGGTCGCTTTAAACTTAATTCACTGATGTTCATAATTCACTCCCTTTTTCCTACGGTTTGGCGTTCGTTACTTGGCGCAGTTGGACTTTGGCATCGGGCTTCAGGCCCAGCAGACCGGTTATGATCACCGAATCTCCTCTCTTCAGACCGCTGACCACCTGTACCATGGAAGAGTCACGCACCCCGGTTTCCACATCTACAAACGAAGCATTCCCTCCGTTGTACAGGTATACTTTTTTGCCACGGGCCTGCGGGATCACGGCCTGAGTCGGGATCAGCAGGGCATTGGGGTCAGGCTCGAACTCCAACCGCACCCGGGCAAAGCCTCCGGGAATGAGCCCGGCCTCATCACCCTTTACGGTGGCGCGGATCGTCAGGCTGCGTGTGGCTTCGGCAATCCCCGACTCGGTGGCCAGAACAACAGCGGTATACTTGCGGTCGCTGCCTTCCACGCTGAAGTTCACATATTGACCTTTACGGATCTGACTGGTATATTTTTCCGGCACGTTGAAATCAATGCGGAGTCCGGAGGTTTTCTGAATGGTGGTAACGATACTTTGAGGGGTTACGTAAGCGCCGGTGCTGATTTCTTTCAAACCCAGCTTGCCTGAAAACGGGGCCCTTACTTCGGTCTTGGCAATGGAAGTACGGATAATGTCCAGGTCGGCGCGGAGGTTACTTACCTGTAGGGCGGTAAGATCATAGTCCTGGCGGCTGATGCCCCCGATCTTCACCAGGGCTTCGTGCCGGCTTTCGGTGGTCTGGGCAATCTTCAGCTGTACTTCCAGTTTGCGGCGCTGCGCCTGCAGGTCGCCGTCATACAGCTTGGCCAGCAGGGCGCCTTTTTGAACCTGTGCGCCTTCCCGTACGTAAAGTCCGGTTACCCGGCCGGAAACTTCAGGATGGATCTCCGTAGCCTCTTCTGCTACGATGGAACCGGGTACTTCGATGGATTCACTGACCGTACTGGCCTGCACTACAAATACATCCACCCGGGCGGGAGGGCGTTGTCCGCCGGGTGCGCCGGGTCCGCCACCCCGTTGCTGGGCAGCAGCCTCTTTTTTCTTTTCGCCGGAGCAGGAGGAAAGGAACAGGAACGGGATCACTGCCAGTAGTACGGCTGGTTTCGGGAAAGAAATATTCACTGGTTTCTGATTGGTGTTAGAACGGCAAAATTACTTTGTTCTCCAAAAAGAAAACCGGAAAGCGGGTTAATAAAGCCTTCTATTAACATTAATTAACCCTATACAGGGAAAAGCAGGCCCTTTGCCGATCCCGGATCAGCCGTTTACGGAAAGAAGGTGCTTGATCTTGTTGGCTTTGTGAATGAGATCCTGCTTTTCATTGGAAAGAATCGTTACGTGTCCCATCTTACGCCCGGGCTTGGTCTCTGCCTTTCCATAAATGTGGACAAAGGCATTGTCGATGGTCAGCACTTCGTTCAGTCCGTCGTAACGGGCCAGACCATTCTGACCCGGCGCGCCGATGATGTTCACCATGGCGGAGGAGGCAATGGCTTTTGTATTGCCGAGGGGATAGCCCAGCATGATCCGCCACAGCATGTCGAACTGCGAGCTGAAGTGCGCTTCGATGGTATGGTGTCCGCTGTTGTGCACACGCGGGGCGGTTTCATTGACAAAGACTTCATCGTTGCGGTCTACGAACAGTTCCACCGCAAACAGACCGGCCGACTTGAAATGCTTGACCAGGGAAACAGCAATTGCTTCAATTTTCCAGAGGGCTTTCTGCGAGATCTCGGCAGGGCAAAGCTGGTAATCCAGCAGGTTCAGGTCCTTGTTAAAGATCATTTCCACAGGAGGGTAGAGCACGGTCTTGCCGGTGTTGTCGATGGCCACGATCTGGGCCACTTCTTTATGGACCGCCACTTTCCGCTCCAGGACACTGGGGGCATCAAAGCCGCTTTCCAATTCAGCCGGGGTTTCCAGGAGCTGGACCCCTTTGCCGTCATAACCGCCCATGGCCAGCTTCTGTACCGCGGGGAACAGGTGGGTATGCTGTTCCAGCTCCGCCCGTGATTGCAGCACGGCATATTCCGCCGTGGGCAGGCCATGTTCTTTGTAATAATCTTTCTGGGCGATTTTATTCTGAATGATGCGGAGCACGGAGGGACGGGGATAAACACGTACCCCTTCGCTTTCCAGCTTTTCCAGGGCTTCCACATTCACATGCTCGATCTCGATGGTCACCGCATCCAGACCTTTTCCGAATGCATATACGGTTTTAAAGTCGCGGATATCTCCTTTCGTAAAATGGCGGCAAAGATGCGCGGCGGGGCAATCCTCATCATTTTCCAGCACGTGGGTCACTACGGGATAATTGGCCGCGGCCTGCAGCAGCATCCGGCCCAGCTGGCCGCCACCGAGAATTCCTACCTTTTGCATGCGGCGAAGATATTTAAGAGTTTGGAGTTTGGGGTTGGTTGTTTACGGTTGGGTCGGGTTTTCTTTACACCAACGCCTGTACCCAAGTACAGCCGGGTAGAGCCTGCCTGCCGGTAAGGCGGTATCCCCAGTTTTGTTCATTCTTAATCCTTAGCTTTGAACGGTAAACCGCAACAAATGCGTCCCGACTATCCGCAGAAACTGTTCACCGACAAGCGAAGCGATTTCGTGCTGCTGATGGAAACCCTGGCCATGCGATCCCGGCTGGCCTGACCTTGCCCATTTCCCTTCCTTATTTTTTCGCATCCCTTTTATCAACCGGCTGCCTGTGCCTGCCAGACGGTAGCGACTACGGCAAAGCCTTTGCAATAAATAATATACTATGTCCACAGCAACTGCACCAGTGTCCAACCCTGCAGCCCCGGCCGATTTCCTGCCCCTCCAGGGAACTGATTATGTTGAATTTTATGTCGGGAACGCCAAGCAGGCCGCCCACTATTATATGAGCGCCTTCGGCTTTCAGCCTGTCGCGTATGCCGGACCTGAAACGGGGGTAAAAGACCGGGCCTCCTATGTGGTGCGCCAGCATAAGCTCACTTTTGTACTGACCACCGCCCTGCGGCCGGAAAATGATATGGCCGACCATGTGTACCGCCACGGCGACGGCGTGAAATGCCTGGCCCTGCGCGTGGATGACGCTTCCGATGCCTGGGAGCAGACCACCCGCCGCGGTGCCCGCAGCTATATGGAGCCCCGCCGGATGGAGGATGAGCGCGGAGAAGTGGTCCTGAGCGGCATTCACCTGTATGGCGACACTGTGCACCTGTTTATTGAACGGAAAAATTACGAAGGCGCTTTTATGCCCGGTTACCGGGCCTGGGATACTGGCCTTTTCCGTCCCGAATCCACGGGCCTGCTCTATGTGGACCATTGCGTGGGCAACGTAGGCTGGAACCGGATGAATACCTGGGTGCATTTTTACGAGGAAGTAATG
>DATAGL010000666.1:0-3189 GCA_036263755.1 Chitinophagaceae bacterium
TGGCCGGTAAGAAAGTTAAACTCCCCATTATTGTTGGTAACCACTTCGTGGGTGGTCCCTTTTATATGTACCGTGGCACCGGCCAACGGCTGCCGCGTCAGGGCATCCACCACTTTACCCCGTATGGTTATATTGTTATTGTTCTGGACATCCTGCGCAAACACAGCTGCACTGATCAGCAGGAAGGCTGAAGTCAGAAAAAAGGAAGTCCGCTCTTTTCCGTTCCTGAAAAGCGCCCTTAACGTTATCATTGTGATTGAATTATCTTTTGTGTGACAGAAGAGTTATTTTCAGGCAGGTTGCTGCCTTGCCCAAAAGGGGGCCATTACCATTCTGAACAAAGGCCGGAAGCAGGGTACAAAAGCCAATCGCCGACTTTTATGCTCCGGCGCTCCGGCTTTTTGTTCAGAACGGGAACAGCAGGGTGCAACAACAGCACAGGGCCATTGCAACTGCAAATCCATTTATAAAATCAGGGTGTTCAGCTAGAAACAGCAGGAATCAAAAAACGGTAGTCGGGACGTTTGCGGGATCGCCATGACAGAGCGGGTACCATACATCGTTGTGTACATGTCTGTAAACTTTTAGTGGTTAAGTATGTATCAGTCGCTGCTGGCGATTAACAGCGGCTGTGTTCAGAGGAAGACTTTAGTCTACCTATTTAGTAGACAAATATAGAAGCGTTGTTTTTACCAACAAAAAAAATCAGGTCCGGATTTAAATTTTCTTTTTTCCCAGTAACACTACATGTTATTGCCTTAGGCCAGGCGAACGGTACGCGCAGGACAATTCCGGTTGGGTACTGGATGCTGCGGCAGGCAGTACAGCATTGAAGTTGCCGGTATTCGATGAAGCGATGCTGATGCGGAATGGCCAAGATTTTCAACTGACTGCTGCCCGGACGTACAGTGGCAAAGAAGCCAGGGAAGAAATATAGGAAGGCCTGAGGAGTATGCCAGAATGGTGGAGCCGCAGCAATCGGAACAAAGACGGCCATGCGGGCTATGGCTTTTACAACTAAAACAAGAACAATGAAAAAAAGATGGTTCTGTTGCTCTTGACCCCGGTTTTAGGAGATGGAAAACAGAAAACGGTTGCCCATTTCTTCAGATCATATCCGTACTGCTCCCCTTTCTGCAGATGTCATTACGGATAAAGGATGAGTGCTTCCTTTTGCACTATAATGTCTGATACATTTCCGCTCAATACACAGGTAAGATCCCGGAACGAAACAGGTGATTTAGCTTACTTGATAAAAACACGCCTATATAAAGTGAACGATAAAACAATCCATATAGCTATGGGCCAATAAAAAGATGGCGGGCCTTCTACCCTGTCATGCAGGTGTACGTTTGCCTCCGGTGACCTTATCTCTATATTTCCGAAAGCAACAAAACCTGAAAGGTGTGTGCATCGACATCTAATTGCCCTACGACTTTGACCCCGGCATATTATCCTGAATCACCCGTATTTACATACGATCAACAATGGTTACTGAACGACCCGCTGTAAGTGTGAGACTGCATTTAAAAGAAGAAGATCATTGGGCAAAATGGGCACTACTTTCAAAAGCTTGCACAATAACTAGCTGCGCAGAAAAGATTCCCTGAATCCCCATGTCTTTCCCCGCCCCTAGCAGACCTAAATAAATAAAAATAATATTTATAATTTATAAAGCATTATATATCATGGCAAAGCTAATGATTTGCGCAATTGTCTACCAATTTAGTAGAAAAATGGGTTCGTAAATAAAACAAACCTTTATATTTGTCTACTAATTTAGTAGACTTATATGAACCAAACCCAACATTTACGGTCCTGCTCTCCGGTGATGAATTGGCCCTTGTCTGCCTGTCGCGCATCTGCCCTTTGTTGCCCGGCACTTTTTTGAACCGTTTTGAAAAAGAAACCCATACCCAAAACATAGATCCGATTCACCGAACCAGAACCCCTTTTCAAATGGAAGCAGCAGCCAAAAACTTTCTGACCCCCAAACGCCGGTACTTCCAATCGAAAAGGTTCTTTTCTCATCAGATGTCCATTCAACCAAATTAAACGAATGAAACAGTTAGTTCTATTTGCAGGATTTTTCCTGCCGCTGCTGGCCGCCGCCCAACTCAACGGCCGTGTGCTTAATGAAAGAAGAGAGGGAATTCCCTTTGCCAGTGTGCTTGTTAAAAATTCCTCGAGAGGAGTCACCACGGATTCCACAGGGGCCTTTACCATCACGCCCGAAGAAAAGTTCCCCTTTGTACTGGAAGTAACCTCCGTTGGATTCCGAAAGCAGGAATTCGTGGTCCGGAACAGCAGCACCAATGATGTGACCATTATACTGGAAGCCCTGTTCGTACGCGATACGGTAGTTATCACTTCACGCCGGCGCCGTGAAGTACTGCAGGATGTTCCGATTCCCATCTCCGTAGTCGGCGGCGCTCAGATCGATGAGTCCGGCTCTTTTAACGTGAACCGCGTAAAAGAGTTCGTTCCCTCCGTTCAGCTTTATTCATCCAACCCCCGCAATACCGGTCTCAATATCCGCGGCCTCGGCTCTCCGTTCGGCCTTACGAACGACGGCCTGGATCCGGGCGTCGGCTTCTATGTGGATGGTGTTTATTACGCCCGCCCGGCTGCTACCACGCTGGATTTTATAGACATTGAACGGATTGAGGTACTGCGCGGCCCGCAGGGAACGCTATTCGGTAAGAACACTACCTCCGGTGCGTTCAACATCACCACGCGGAAGCCGAGTTTCAAACCGGGAGCCACCTTCGAATCGAGCTTCGGCAACTATGGGTATGTTCAGGCAAAAGCTTCCGTAACAGGACCTTTATCCAGGAAACTGGCCGGACGGCTTTCCTTCTCCGGCACGCAACGTGACGGTGTGATCGAGAATATCCGTACCCTGAAAAACATCAACGATATCAATAACCTGGGTCTTAGGGCTCAACTGCTGTACAATATAACGGACAATACATCCATCACACTGGCGGCAGACAACTCCCGGCAGCGGCCGGATGGCTATGCCCAGGTGGTAGCCGGTGTCGTACAAACGCAAAGAGCGGCTTACCGGCAATTCAATGCGATCATTGCCGACCTCGGGTACAGCCTGCCCAGCACCAATGCGTTTGACCGGAAAGTGGATCATGATTCGCCCTGGAACTCAGGCAATGACCTTGGAGGTGTTTCCCT
>DATAGL010000667.1:0-7604 GCA_036263755.1 Chitinophagaceae bacterium
CTGAACCAGGTTGGCCAGCAGGATGTATTTCACCGCATCTTCCTTTCGGTAAAAAGTGCCGATAAAGGAGTGCGGATCGCTTTCCTGGAGGCGGGGGCAGACGCTCAGGAAAAAGAAGGTGAGCCCGATATTGACGAGGATGGCGCCCACCCGGATGAGCGCATATTTTACCGGGCGCCCGTCGAGCCGCAGCTTCGCAAAGGAGAGCGCCGACAGGGCATCCAGGGCAATGATCCCCGCCGCCAGGGTAAAGTATTCCGGGTGGCTCTCCAGTCCGATGGCGCCCGCCATCGGGCCGCGCAGCAGGAGCAGGAGCGCCGTCAGCACCACGGTACTGCCGATCAGCGAAAGGGTGGCGGTGCTGTACACGGCCACGGCCCGCTGCGCATCGGAGGCAAAGCGGAAATAAGCGGTTTCCAGTCCGTAGGTAAACAGGATGTTGAACAGCGGAATGGCTGCGTACACGGCCGACATCTCGCCGTAATCCGCCCCGCTGAGCTGCAGGGTAAGGTAGGGGGTCAGCAGGTAATTGAGGAACCGGGCAGCGATCGAGCTTACTCCATACCACAAAGTTTGTCCGGCCAATTGTTTGATTCCGCTCACGGTTTCCTTTTTAGGTCGGGCAAATTTAGGCCTTGGGCCGGGAACGCGCAGCGCTTACGGTGCGGCAAAGCGCGGATCTTTTATATAACCGGTATCGGAAAGGGTGCGCAGGAAAGCGGCGAGGTCGGCCACGTCGGCATTGTTCAGCCCGATGCCCTGGCCCAGCAGCGGATCAAGGGTGGGGCTGGCCTGCACCCCGGTGCGGTAGTGATGGATCATCGTCTGCACCCCGGGAATGCGGCCGTCGTGGGCATACGTGGAGCTGAGATAGAGGTTGCGCAGCGAAGGCACGCGGAATTTCAGGGAATCGGAGGATTGGCCCGTCACCAGCATCCGGCCGTAATCGTTCAGCAGGGGATTCAGCGGCAGGCCGATGTTGCGGTAGCTGCCGTCGGTGAACAGCGGCCCGGCATGACAGGCCGCGCATTTCTGCTGGAAGAGGGCCTGCCCGGAGGCCTCGTTTACGCTGAACGTAGCTTCGCCCCGCTGTACCTTGTCCCATTTGCTGTTGGCCGACACCATCGTCAGCGTGAACTGGGCCAGCGCGTTGAACATCCGTTCGCCCGTGATCGATTCATCGCCGAAAGCCCTGCGGAACGCCTCGCGGTAGCCTGCATAGGCGCGGAGCTTGGCCACCACGCGGTCCACGGTTTCAGCCATTTCGTTGCCGGCCGTCAGGTGGGCGGCAAAAAGGTCTTCCAGCCGGGTGTAGCGGCCGTCCTGTCCGAAGGCCGACTGCCAGGCCAGGTTGGCCAGGGCCGGTGCATTGCGCATGGTATGGGAGTTGTTGTAGCCGTGGCTCAGGTCGTGGTCGTACGTGGTAAAGGCGCCCACCTGCTGGTGGCAGGAGGCACAGGGGTAATTGCCGTCGCGCGACAGCTGCCCTTCGTAAAACAGGCGCCTTCCGAGCGCAATGCCTTCTTTGGTCAGCGGGGTGCGCGTCAGGTCGTACACCGGCTGGGGAAAGCCTGCAGGTATTTCCAGGGTGACCGGTGTGGCCGCCGGCACATCCCGGTTCTTCCGGCAGCCCGGCAGGGTGCCCAGAAGGATCATTCCAGTGGCGAAGGCAGATATGAGGAGCGTTTTCAGCCGCATGCGGATTCTAAGCTACGATAGGAATGGAGAATGCGGTAAGGGAGGGAGCAGAATTAACGATTTCTGCCGCAGGAAACCCATTGTTGTATCTATACGTGCAGGTCACCCTGTAATGCTTTCCGGGACAAACCTTAATGGAAAGCAGCCAATGAAAACAGGTCCGGAAAAGCCTCTGGGGGTATGCCGTCCCCTGAGAAACACCCGGTGGTATAAAGATCCGGTTCTGCCGGACAGGGCTCCGGTAAAACAAAAGGCCCCTCCGGTAGAGGGGCCTGATGGGTGTGTTGGGGTCAAAAGCCCAATCCGAGGGCAAAGCCGGTGACCATGGACGGGAAGTCACCGGTAGCGGTAGCTTTCCCGGTTTCCAGGTTGATGCGGTACAGGCGGGTGGCGGTTCCGGAGGTAAGCAGGGCATAGGCATCACCGCTTCTTCCGCCGATATCGAATCCGTTGGCAGCTTCCACGTTCAGGCCCAGAGCGCCTTTGTCCACCAGCGTGCCCGCAGCGGGCGGCGTTTGCTGGTACAGCCGGTCGGTCTTCACATCGATGTCAAACAGCATCGTGGCGGTAGCGCCTGCCTGGTTATTGGTATAGGCGGCGGCCGTGGTCACGGGCGTGCCCGGGTTCAGGGGCATGTCCATGGCGGTGGCGGCCGTTGCGGGTATAAACCGAAGGTTTTGTCCCCGGTTGCTCACAATGCGGATCTGGTCCACTACGGGGTTAAAATCAAAACCGAAGGAAGTGCCCGACAGGCGGATGCTCAGGGTGCCGGCCAGGGTGGCCTGTCCGGAAGCGGCATTGAGCGTATAGATGCGGCTTGTGCTGCCCAGGGCATACAGCTGACCGTTGGCCGGCCGGAAGTCGATGCCCAGCAGCTTTTCTCCGTTCAGCAGGCCAGTGACGGTTTTGGCAACCGTGTCGGCGGGTTGGGCCGGGTTGAAGATCAGCAGCTGGTTCGATTCCGTGACGGCGTAGGCCACCGGTTGCGTGGGGATGGCCAGGCCGGTAAACTGCATATCCTTATGCAACTTTTTGAGGACCGATGTTCTGCCGTTGGTCAGGTCCACGGTAAACAGGGTGGATTTTCCGTGCACCTCGAACAGGGCCAGTGCCTTTCCGTCGGGCGCAATATCAAAGCCGCCGTTGCCGCTGAGGTTCAGCTTCAGGTCGCCCACTTCTACCAGCGTGCCGGCATTGGGCGGGTCCTGCCGGTACAGTTTGTCGGCAGTTACGTCGATGTCGTAAAGAACGGTAGTGGCCGTACCGGCTTTGTTGTTGGTATACGCTGCTGCCGCGATCATGGTGCCCGCAGGGCCGCTGATGGGCGAGGCCGTCGTAGCCACGGCGCCGGTTTCCGGGTGCACCACCAGGTTCTGTCCCGAACCCGTGACCACGCGGATGCGGTCGATCGCCGGGTTGAAATCAAATCCGGCCAGGGTACCGGACAGGGCCGGTGTAAACGGACCGGCACCCAGCATCCGGACCATCCCGGTTTCTTCCTGGATGACATACAGCCGGCTCGTGCTGCCCAGTCCATAGAGTTGTCCCGTAGCCGGGCGGAAATCAATGGCCAGCAGGGTTTCACCGTTTTGCAGGCCGCTGAGCATAACGGAGCGCAGGGGCTTCTCCAGGTCGCCGGTGTTGTACTTTTCGAGGGTGCGGCCGCCGGCTACCGTATAAAAATCAATTTTGAGGGAGGAGGCCGGAGGATTTTTAGGGTCGAACAGATCGGTCAGGTCCAGTTTGGAGCAGGAGGCAAGCAGGAGCAGGACGGGCAAAAGGAGCCATGCCCGCCTCAGGAAGGCAGAAGGTTTCATGTAAAGGGGTTTTGTTGGTAAATGCGTAAAGACCTACATACGAATCTTCCGGAAAACCGGTTTTAACAAAACAGAAAACTTTTACCGGATATAACCTTGCATCAGGCGCTCTTCCCCGCGATTCCGGGTATGCCCGTGGTCATAAGGGATAAGAAGCGGATGGAACCGGAACAGGAAGGAAAAGGCCGGCACAGGTCGCCGCTGCCGGCAAATCCGGAAAGACGGGAAAATGCGGTGCCGCCGGGATGGGTTGTTCCTGCTATTCGAAAGGGCCTTCCTAGAACTGGCCCGGCCGCAGCCGGCCCCGGGAAGCTTTCCGCTCGGACTGCTGCTTCTTGCCCTGGATACGCCGTTCCCGCGCCGCTTTGGAGGGCTTGGTGGCGAGGCGCAGCTTCTTTTTCTTAAGAGCCCCGGCCACCAGTTCGTGCACCTTGCGGATTGCTTCGGCTTTATTGTCCAGCTGGGTGCGGTGTTCCTGCGCCTTCACCACCAGCACCCCTTCCGAGTTGATGCGGTTGGCAAGCTTATGCAGTACGGCTTCCTTTTGCTCTTCGCTGAGCAGTTGTGATGCCGCCACCGGGAAATAGGCGATGACCGCCGTTTCCACCTTGTTCACGTTCTGTCCGCCCTTACCCCCGCTGCGGGTGGTCTGAAGGGTGATTTCCGAAGTCAGGTCCATGCGGCGAAGGTAGGATTTGGGTGTTAGGTGTTGGGAATTGGGAATTTGGGGTTAGTTGATGGGTTGAATAGTGGATAAGAAGCTCCTGGTGTACTCTGTTCCTCTGTTGGCTCTGTGCGAAACCGGCCTCCGGATTGAAGGTAGTTCTGCTAGCCTAAAGTATGAATGGAGTCCAAACAGGAACATGTTGTGAAAGGGAAAAGGGGTTCGCGCCGAGCTAAGGAGAAAAGGAGCTATAAACTGCTTATCAACTATTCAACCCAATCAACTGATCAACTCCTAATTCCCAATTCCCAACACCCAATTCCCAAATCCCAAGCCTTACCTTCGCCGCATGCGCCTCGTCATTCAACGCGTTTCCCAGGCTTCCGTCACCATTGAAGGGGCCGAGCACGGCTCCATCGGCACGGGACTGCTGGTGCTGGCGGGCATTGAAGAAGCCGACGGACCGGAGGACATCCGCTGGCTCAGCAGCAAGGTGGTCAACCTGCGGGTCTTTCCCGATGAAGGAGGCGTGATGAACCGGTCGCTGCTCGAAACCGGGGGCGGACTGCTGCTGGTCAGCCAGTTCACCCTCCATGCCAGCACCAAAAAAGGGAACCGGCCGAGTTATATCCGGGCCGCGCGGCCGGAAACGGCCATCCCTTTGTACGAGGCGCTGATCCGGCAGCTGGAGGCCGACCTCGGCCGGCCGGTAGCCACCGGCGTATTCGGTGCCGATATGAAAGTGGCCCTGCTCAACGACGGGCCGGTCACCATCCTTATGGACTCAAAAAACAGGGAATGAGCGAAGGCAGGAGGGATATCAGCGGGCGGGAAGATATTGTCCAGCTGCTGGAAGCTTTTTACGGCCGGGTGCTCCGCGATGAAGTGATCGGTCATTTCTTTACCGAGGTGGTGCCGCTCGACCTGGAGGCCCACCTGCCGCACATTGCCGATTTCTGGGAGTCGGTCCTGTTCCTGAAGCCGGGCTACGATAAAAACGTGATGGCAGTGCACCAGCAGATCCATCACCTGTCGCCCATCCGCCCTGAACACCTCGACCGCTGGGTGACCCTCTTCCGGGAAACGGTGGACGCGCACTTTGCGGGCCCGAAAGCCGAGCTGGCCCGCCAGCGGGCGCAGTCGGTGGCCACGCTGATGAGCATTAAGCTGGGGAGGTGAATGGATCAATGGGTGAATGGGTGAATCGGTAGGGGAATAGGAGGGGAGGTGAATGTGCGGATGTGCAAATATGCAGATGTGCAAATTGACGATTGACGATTAAATTAGGGGCTACCCAAGTTACCATTTATCCCTTGCGACTTTGCGTATCTTGGCGCCTTTGCGTGCCACCTTCTTCCGAGCCAGTGTGCTGCAGAATCTATAATCCTGCAGCCGGCGGAACAGCATACTAATAGAAGCATATCGAAACAAGACCTGCTATCGTACATCGTACATCATAAATCGTACATAACATGACTCTTGAGCAAGCCCAGCAACGCGTAGACGAATGGATCCTGACCATTGGCGTGCGGTATTACAGCGAGCTGACCAACATGGCTATCCTGACCGAGGAAGTAGGAGAGGTGGCCCGGCTGATGAGCCGCCTCTACGGCGACCAGTCCTTCAAGGAAAGCGACAAGGGAAAGGAATTGTCCGATGAGCTGGCCGATGTGCTCTGGGTGCTGATCTGCATCGCCAACCAGACCGGCGTGAACCTGACCGAAGCCCTCGAGCGCAACTTCGACAAGAAGACCGGCCGCGACCGGGAACGCCATCAGCGCCATTTGAGAGATGGGAGTTAGGAATTTGGAATTGGGAATTTGGGGTTGGGAATTAGGGTTGATAAGGAGGAGCGTATTCTCTATTTTATGGTTCTTATGCGGGGAACGAAGGCCATGAACCACCGATTTACCGCACCGAGATCGGTTGTAAACCACTGCTTCTATAAGGTGAACGTACCGGCCAACCGCAAATTCCAAATCTGCACCAGCTTCCCCCCCTTATCAACCCTTCAACTGATCAACCGCTCAACTTCAAATGCCCGATTCCCGATTCCAAACGCCCGCTCCCACTCATCTGGCTGCCTTTTTGCTTCATTCCCCAAAAACGGGTCTTCATGAAAGAGAAACTGTCCGTAAAAGGGATCTGGTATGTGCTCAAACAGTCGTTTAAAGGCTTTTCTGATGACAAAGTACCCAAGCTCAGTGCTTCGCTGGCGTATTACACGATATTTTCCCTCGCGCCGCTGCTCATCCTGGTCATAGCGCTGTGCGCCATTTTCCTGGGACAGGAAGCGGCCCAGGGCACCGTTTACAAGCAGGTGGAAGCGTTTATCGGGTCCGAGTCGGCCCTGCAGGTACAGGAAATGATCAAAAACGCCTCCCTCGGCAATAAGGGAACCATCGGGCTCATTGTCGGGGTTGTCACCCTGCTGATCGGTGCCACCACCGTATTTGCCGATATCCAGGATTCGATCAACGGCATCTGGGGGCTGAAGATGAAGCCCAACGTGGGCATCTGGGCCACCATTAAAAACCGCCTGCTGAGCTTTTCCATTATCGGCAGCCTCGGCTTCCTCCTGCTCGTCTCGCTCATGGTTTCGGCGGTGCTCACCGCGGTGAGCGACCGGTTGCAGGCGCTGATGCCCGGCTTCCCGGTGATCCTGTTCGAGGTGCTCAATTTCTCGCTGACCTTTGTGGTCATCACCGCCCTGTTCATGGTCATATTCAAGGTGCTGCCCGATGCCAAGCTGGGCTGGAAAGACGTGCTCGGGGGCGCCATCGCCACCTCCATCCTGTTCATGCTCGGTAAGTTCCTCATCTCCCTTTATATCAGCAAGACCAATGTCGGCGGTTCCTACGGGGCGGCCGGATCGCTGGTCGTGCTCATCCTGTGGGTATACTATTCGTCGATCATCCTGTACTTCGGGGCGGAGTTCACCAAGGCCTTTATCGTCAAATACCGGCACGACATCAAGCCCGACCGATACGCCACCATCGTCAAGCAGGTGCCCGTGGATATGGACGGCGCCTCGCTGCAGGAAGTGCACGATCCGAACGCGCCCACGCCGGTGCCGCCTTCCGGCCACCCCTCCTATGCTTTTGCGGCCGGCGACCGCCATGCCGACCAGCCGGGCCACCGGCGGGCCGCGAACGACCCGAACGAGGACAAGCCGCACCCCCGCGGGCACTACAAGCCCCGGGAAGAAAGCGGAAAGCCCCTGACCCTGATCGAGGCCGTCGGCGTGGCCGCAGCGTATCACCTCATTAAGAAGATCCGGGGGAAATAGTTTAAAGTTTGTGGTTTAAGGTTTGTGGTTTTGCGGATTTATGGTTTCGCGCCGGGCTAAGGAAGGAAGGAGGACGCAGAGAAAAACTCATTGGCTCCTTTTCTTCTTTCCTCTGCGCGAAATGTAATCCTGCAAT
>DATAGL010000668.1:0-3488 GCA_036263755.1 Chitinophagaceae bacterium
TCCAGGTGTAAGAAGCGATTGAGCCGTCGGCATCGGTACCCGAGCCGGAAAGCGTGGTGCTGTTGGCCGGCAGGGTGATGCTCTTGTCGGAACCGGCATTGGCTGCGGGGGCCTCGTTCGTGGCCTGAGTAGTGTCTTCCACTACGATGTTCACGTCATCGGAAACAGCGGCACCGGCATTGTCGGTTACTGTCAGGCGGAAGGTATAGGTACCCGGGGTCAGGTTGCTGACCGTAGGCTTCAGGGTAGTGGTGCTGCTGAAGGAATAGCTGGAAGGCCCGGCCACTTTGCTCCAGTTGTACGCGGTGATGGTACCGTCGGCATCGGAAGCCGTAGAGGTCATCAGCGTGCTGTTGGTGGGCAGGTACAGTTTCTTGTCGCCGCCGGCATAAGCGGAAGGTGCTTCATTTACCGGGGCGTTGTTCACCGTTACGATGACGTCATCCGTTTTCGTGGCACCGGCGTTGTCCTTCACCGTCAGGCGGAAGGTATAGGTACCGGCTACCAGGTTACTGATCGTGGGGTTGAGTACCGTGGTGCTGCTGAACGATGCAGAAGCGGGACCGGATACCTGGCTCCAGCTGTAGGAAGCAATCGTGCCGTCGGCATCGGAAGCCGAAGCGGTCATGGACACGCTGCTCGTGGGCAGGGTAATGTTTTTATCCGTACCGGCATTGGCGGTGGGTGCCTGGTTGGTCGGAGTGGTCGTGCTGCCTTTCTTATACTGGAGCATCCACTCGAAGATGTTCATACCGTTCTCGCGGTAATTCACGTCGTAGACGCGCGACCAGGCATCGTGGCCGGAAGCGTCAAATACCGTCAGGCGGGCCCGGTGCACCGGGTTGTTGGCGTTGATGGCGTTGATATAGTTGATGGTCAGGCTGGGAGATACTACGTTATCGGTCTTGTTGGTCAGGCCCCAGACGGCCACGCCGTTCTTGGCAATGTTCTGGGCAATGCGCACATCATAGCCGTAGGCTTCGCAGATGGGCACCATGGCCGCTACCCGCTGGGCATGTGCCGAATACAGTCCCATATAGAGGTACTGCATGCCGCCGCCCATGCTCAGGCCGGTCAGGTAGATACGTGTGGGGTCTACCCGGTAATTTCTGATGGCATAATCCAGGAACTCGTTTACCTGGAGGGCCGTAGCCACATCCACCAGCTGGGGAGAGAGCACAATGAAGCGGTGCGTCTCGTTATTTACGGTAAATGATTTCGGGAAAGTACCGTTCTTGATCATTTTCGGCACGCCGTGTATCAATACTTTATTAAGGTCTGTGGTGCTGCCGCTGCCGCGTTCTCCGGCTCCGTGGAAGGAAATGATCAGCGGGTAGGTTTGAGAGGAGGAGGCATTGTAGCCTTCCGGGAGGTATTCCCAGAAGCCTTTGATCTTGTCGTTGATGTAGACTGACTTTGGCGTGTGTGTCTGTGCAGAAGCGGACAGAGCAGTCAGCAGGAATAAAACGATGATTGCGCTCAGTGAGCGGACGGTGGTTAGCTGTTTCATGGAGATTGAACTTTAGTTGGCTTGGTTTTGGTGCTGGGGTGTTTTTTTCACAGGTTCGGTCAACGGACGCGCTTGAGCGAATACCGTACCGAAATCCTCTATACTAAGGCTTCTTAAGATTTCCTTAACATTCGAGGCATCAACGGGTGCTGTTTTCAGGCAGACATGCCATTTGTTTCTCATGTTAGCTATAGGTTTTAGTGTGTTTTACTGATCGGTCCGCTAATACGGGCTCATGGGTACTTCAGCAAGGCAAAGGGAACAAGCAGGCGGCGGCTACGAAGGCAACCGTTTTTGTTGTCGTCCCGGCAACACACTAATTCGTACACTGGAAAAGGGGACAAAGGGGGAAGAGGAAGGCGGCGGTGCCCATGGGCATACCCCTCCCATTGAGTGGTTTGGTGTTTGTTGGTCGGTCGGTCGCATAAAAACGGTTTAGGCTCTAGTCGGTTGCAAAAAATGCAAAATCGATTTCGAGCCTAAACTTGGCAAATACATTGCCATATGTATAAAATATGTTAAATCAAGGAGTTAGCGCTACTGTCCCTGCGCTAAGCTATATGCCCTTTTTTCTCCCCACATGTTCAGGAGTTCCAGGGAGCATACTTTGAAGTCAGCACTGAGGGTCACATAAAGACCAATAATATCCTGCTGGGTCAGGGGTTGTTCCGGTAATCCCTCGAAGCGAAGGTTGTACTGGTTCACCAGGTTGGTATATTTGGAGCCGGTAGGCCAGACCTGGGTTCCGCGGTTGCTGATACTGATGAGCTTGAACTTCGTGCCTCCGTGGCGCATGCATTTATCTGCGATGGTTCCGGGCTGCTCAATGCTTTCAATAAAAAAGTCGGCACCCGAGATCTTTTCCTCTTCCTCTTCCTTCGAAACCATCATCAGGTTTTTTTCCAGGTGGCAAACCGCGGCCGAGTTCGGTACGTTGGTACCCGCGGGCTTGGCGCCTACCTCCGGCTGCTTTCCGAAGTTGGCAATGATAGCCTCGGAAAACTGCGTGGTGTTCAGTGCCGGCTTCGAGCGGTCGCCGAAATCGCCGGTGCGCACGCCCTGTTCCAGGGTATAGAGCAAGGCATTTTCTATAATGGCCGCATTTTCCATATAGCCGAGGTGGCGCAGCATGGAAAGGCCGCTGAGCAGCAGGGCGGTCGGGTTGGCTATGTTCTTTCCGGCAATGTCCGGTGCGGTTCCGTGTACGGCCTCGAAAATGGAAATATAGTCGCCGATGTTGGCAGAAGGTGCAAAGCCGAGCCCGCCTACCAGTCCGGCGCAGAGGTCGGAAATGATATCGCCCTGCAGGTTGGTCAGCACTACCACATCGAATTCGTCGGGGCGCACGACCAGTTTCATGGCCAGGTCGTCCACGATCTTGTCATCGGCCTGGAGCTCCGGGTATTCTTTGGCCACTTCGTAAAAACACTCGAGGAACAGGCCGTCGGTCAGTTTCATGATGTTGGCCTTGTGCCCGCAGGTGATGCGCTTGGCGCCTTCCTGCCGGGCCATCTCGAAGGCATAGCGGATCACCTGCATCGAGCCGGGGCGGGTAATGAAACGGCGGCTAAGGGCCACGTCGTGGGTGAGCATGTGCTCGATGCCCCCGTAGGTGTCTTCAATGTTCTCGCGCACGATGGTGAGGTCGATGGGGATGCCGGCCTTTGAAAATACGGTGTCCACGCCGTGCAGGGTCTTGAATACCCGCTTGTTGGCGTAGGTGTTCCAGGTTTTGCGGGCCGTTACGTTCACGCTCTTCACGCCCTTGCCCTTCGGGGTTTCCATCGGGCCTTTGAACAGAATGCCCAGCTCTTCAATAGCAGCCTGCGCCTCGGGCGTCATCCCATTGGAAAAGCCCTTGTCGAACACCCACTTGCCCATGTCCACGAATGCATATTCCAGTCCTACACCCTGTGCGTCGAAGATCTTCAATACGGCATCCATGATTTCCGGACCGATGCCATCGCCTTTGGCTACT
>DATAGL010000669.1:0-3679 GCA_036263755.1 Chitinophagaceae bacterium
AATTACTGGATGGTGATCCACCCGCCGGTGCTATTCCTGGGCTTTGCCTCCACGCTGATTCCCTTTGCTTTCGTGGTCGGCGGCCTCTGGACCCGCGAGTTCAACTCCTGGACGAAGCGCGTGCTTCCCTGGGCCCTGTTCTCGGCCGGCACCCTGGGGCTTGGCATCATGATGGGCGCCGCCTGGGCCTACGAGTCGCTGAACTTCGGCGGGTACTGGGCCTGGGATCCCGTAGAGAACGCTTCACTGGTCCCCTGGCTGGTGCTGGTGGCCGGCATCCATACCCTGCTGGTATACCGCCATACCGGTAATGCCTTGCGGACCACGGCTTTATTCCTCATCGGCTCCCAGCTGCTGGTGCTGTACTCTACTTACCTGACGCGCAGCGGGGTGTTGCAGGAAACTTCCGTACATGCCTTTACCGGTGAAGGCATCACGGCGACTCAGCTGAAAATTTTCCTGGCCGCTTTGGCGCTGCCTTCCCTTTTCGTCTATTTCCGCCACTATAAGAGCATTCCCCATATCGTCAAGGAGGAGGAAACCTCATCCCGTGAGTTCTGGATGTTCGTAGGCTCGCTGGTGCTTTTCCTCAGCGCGGCTTCGATCATTATCATGACCTCCATTCCGGTATTCAACAAGATCGTTGCCCTGTTCACGGGAAAGGAAAGCACCTTCAAGCCGCTGGCCATGGGTGAGGATTCGGCCATGGCTTATAACCGTATCCAGCTGTTCGTGGCTGTGGTGATCGGCCTGCTGTCTGGGTTCGGCATGTACCTGAAGTACAAATCCACCGGCAAGCCCTTCCTGAGAAAGCTTCTCCTGCCTACTGCCATCGGGGCGGTGGCGGCTGCACTGATCCTGATTTTCGGCGATGTGAACTTCCGCGAGGAAGGCGTTCTGTACCTCGGGGCTATCTGGCTGGCCATTGTGGCTGCCGTTTATTCCGTAATAGCTAATGGCGCCTACCTGGTGACCGGGCTGAAAGGCAACCTGCGGCGGGCCGGCGGCGCCATCGGGCACGTAGGCTTCGGGCTTATGCTGCTGGGCATCCTGCTTTCTTCTTCTAAAAAGGAAGTGTTGTCCTTCAATACCAGCGGCATATTTGTCAACTTCGGTGAAGGCAGCAAGGAGCGTCCGGGCGAGAACCTGACGCTCATTAAAGGCGTCCGTACCGATATGGGCAAATACTGGGTGACCTATGTGAAAGATTCCACGCACCCGAAAAAATCTCTCTGGTATTACCACCTGCTTTTCGAGCGGAAAGACGGAAAAGAGCAGTTTACCCTGACCCCCAACGCCTTTGTCAACTACAAGGGTAACGAAGGGTTGATGGCCAACCCCGACTCGAAACACTATGCCGGTCACGACATCTTCACCTATATCACCTCCCTTCCGGACCCGGCCAAGAACCGGGATACGGCTAACTTCCGTACCCAGAGCGTAGAGGTGGGGGATACCATTTATTATTCCAGCGGATACGCGATCCTGGAAGACCTGACCTCGCGGGGCAATATTCCCCAGGCAGGTTTTGCCCCCACCGACAGCGCCACGCTGGCCACGGTGAAAGTGTATGGCAAAACGGGATCTACCTACAGCCTGGAATCGCTGCTGGTCATGAAAAACGGCCTGCCGATGACCTCTCCCGATACGGCCCTGGCCGAAAGCCTGATCGTCCGGCTCGACCGGGTGAACGGCCGTCAGGTGGAACTGGCCGTTAAGGAGTCCAACTCGGTGATGCAGTACGTGACCCTGAAAGCCTATAAATTTCCTGCGATCAACGTTTTGTGGATCGGCACCATCCTGATGGTCATCGGCTTCTTTGTGGCGGCCGCCTGGCGGATCCGGAGCAACCGGCAAAAGCGGTAAATTTTAGCGTTTACTAAACAGCATTTGTGCGAACTTTCCTGTCTGTTGGACGGAAGCCTTTTGCTTCCTATTTTACAGGGAATGACCGGCCATCGTTTTTTATACCACTTCCTTTTTCTTCTGCTGAGCACACTGGGTGCCGGAGCGGCGCGCGCGCAATCGGCCGCACCAACCGATAACCGGTGGGGGCCGCATGATACCATTATTACCCAGGCCATTATTTATGAAGGGGAGATGATGTCGTACAAGGAGCTGGAGATGGTTTGGGTGTCCAACCTGCCGCCCGACAAGCTGGCCAAAGCGATTGAAAAATACAACCGCCTCCGCAATGCCGTTTACGTTACCTATCCCTATGCGCGCCTGGCCGGCAATACCCTCAACGAGATCAGTGCCCGGCTCGTCAATGTGCAGTCCAAAAAGCAGCGGAAAGAAATCATCAAGTCCCGGGAAAAAGAACTGAAGTCCCAGTTTACTGACCCTCTTTCCAACCTTTCCGTGTATCAGGGAAAAGTGCTGATGAAGCTCATCAACCGGCAGACCGGCAACAACTGTTACGAAATCATTAAGGAATACAAAGGCGGGCTCAACGCCCGTATGTACCAGACAGTCGCTTTCTTCTTCGGTTCCAGCCTGAAGCAGGATTACGACATCGCCGGGGATGCCACCGACCGGCAGATCGAAAGTATTGTAAAAGAGATCGATGGTGCCTGGTATCAGAATCCGTATAAGCCCGGCGTGCGGAATTAGGTTTCAAAAATAGGAGTTAGGAATTAGGTTTCAGCAGGTTAGGATGGAAAGAGCGCCGGTTTCATAAGCTACTGTCGCGGTCATTTACCTCAGAATCCCGACTTCATACTACCCCCTGCAAAATGTTACAGTTGTTCCGGCCCCGTTAATTCTGCGCCGTATAGCCTATCTTGCAGCCTGCAAAACCGGAATTGTTTCATGAAATTGGACGTATTAGCTATTGGTGTGCATCCTGACGATGTGGAGCTTGGTTGCTCCGGCACACTGATCCGCGAGGTTCGCCGGGGGAAAAAGGCAGGCATTATTGATCTGACACAAGGCGAGCTGGGTACCCGGGGCACCGTGGAAACCCGCTATGCGGAAGCAGCCGAGGCGGCCCGGATCATGGGTGTTTCGGTTCGGGAGAACCTGAAAATGCGGGACGGCTTTTTCCGGAATGATGAAGAGCACCAGCTGCAGCTGGTGGCCGCTCTGCGGAAGTACCGGCCTGAGGTGGTCCTGGGCAATATACTGGACGACCGGCATCCCGACCATGGACGGGCCGGGCAGTTGATTTTCGATGCCTGCTTCCTTTCGGGCCTGGCCCAGGTAAAAACAAGTGACGAAGCAGGAAACCCACAGGAAAAGTGGCGGCCGAAGCACCTGCTGCATTACCTGCAGGACCGTTTTTACGAACCCGATCTGATCATCGACATCAGCGATGTATGGGAAGAGCGCCTGCAAAGCATTCTGGCTTATACAACACAATTTCAGGCAGCCGAGGGCGACGGGCCGCAAACCTATATTTCCAGTCCGGCTTTCCTGGATTCGGTGACCGCACGGGCCCGCCTGCTCGGGAAACGAATTGGTGTGCAATTTGCGGAAGGATATATCTCAAAGAAGAGCATCGGCATTCATAACCTGGACGCATTGGTGCTGCATGAAACTTAAGGCAAGCTCCGCAGTGCATCCACGCCGGTTCAATTATGTTAACGATAAAATAGCAGTTAGTAAGAATGGCAACTCCAAAGTTCGCGACCGTTTCCCAGTCATTTCGCGGTGAATTGAAAAAACGGATCAATCAGTA